>DATLYA010000315.1:0-6858 GCA_035575235.1 Candidatus Methylomirabilota bacterium | reverse complement strand
TTCACGCTATTATCTCTTGCCGCGCAATACGGACGATCTCCTCAAACGGAGCCAGCTGATCGCCGCCAGTACCCGCGAAGGCGCAACACTGGTGGTGTTAATCAAGGAAATCGGCACCGATGCGCTCTATGCGCTGCACATTGTTGCCGAAGAAATGGCCAGGCGCGGCAAGCCCGAATACAAGGAACGAGTGGAAAAATACTACCGTATGTGCCGCGACCGGGACTATGGCGTTGCGGTGGCGCAGAGCGATGTGAAAGGGGACCGCAGTCTCGGACCCCAAGGGCAGGAGCATCCAGATTACTACTTACGCATTGTTGATCGCCGGTCCGACGGCATTGTCGTGCGTGGAGCGAAGATTCACACCTCTGTCTTAACCAATACGGATGAAGTCATTGTCTTGCCGACGCGCGCCATGAGGGCGGGCGATGAGGATTATTCCGTCGCGTTTGCGATTCCCGCCGCCACGAAAGGGTTGAAACTGATCGCGAGTTCATATGGCGGCTTTAAGAAAGATCCGTTCGAGTTCCCCATCAGTGCGAAACACAAAATGATGGAAACGATTACGGTCTTTGATGACGTCTTCGTGCCGTGGGAGCGGGTGTTCTTGTGCGGCGAAAGCGAAGCGGCGGGATTTTTAGCGTTGACATTCGTGAAATTTCACCGCTTCACGGCCGTGTCCTATAAGCTGCCGCTCCTGGAAATGCTGGCGGGCTCTGCGCGCGCTATTGCCGAGTACAATGGCATTGAAAATGCCGGCCATATCCGCGAGAAGCTCACCGAGCTGGCCGCCTACCACGCGACGGTGCAAGGACTCATCATCGCCGCTGCGCACAATTGCGTCCTCACGCCGCCGGGCATTGCCGTCCCGAATGTGCTGTTTACGAATGTCGCCAAGTATCAGTTTGCCTCGAACTATCATAACGCCGTGCAGATGGTGCAAGACGTGAGCGGCGGATTATTGGTGACGGGGCCGAGTGTGGAAGATTGGCGCAGTGAAGCGACCGGGCCATTTCTGAAAAAATATCTGGGCGGGAAAAAAGGCGTGCTCGCTGAGCATCGTCTGCGCATGATGAACCTGATCTCCGATCTCACGGCGTCGGATTTCGGCGGATATCAAGAAGTGCTGGCCGTGCACGCTGAAGGATCATTGGAAGCCGAAAAGCTCCAGACGTATCGAGAGTATGATTTCGCCGGCGCTGCTGCATACGCCCGCGAGGTGGCGGGAATCAAATAGGCGTAAGGTTCCAGGCGCCGGGAGTTAGTCGGGCCAGGTCTATGGAGTGTGGCGACATGTCGCTGCTTTATACAGCGCGGACCATCCGCGCACCCTAATGATTCTTGATAAACAAGTTCGGTAATTGAGTCTTTGGGGGAACGGGCTTCCAGCCCGTGCTCGAGACAGGCTGGAAGCCTGTCCTCCCATTGCTTGATCGGCAATTGCCTTACCTTGCTCATCAAAATTCATCAGAGTCTCACAGCGGTTTTCAGGAGGAGTCTCCAGTCTCTCACGTAGCGGTTTTATTCGACCGTCACGCTCTTCGCCAGGTTACGCGGTTGATCTACGTCCGTACCACGGTACACCGCGATATGGTACGCCAGAAGTTGCATGGGGATCGTGAGCAAAATCGGCATCAGCAGATGGTTAGTTGGGGGCACCTGGATGACTTCCCAGGCAATATCCTCTAATTCTTGCGACGGAGCATCGGTAATAGCGATAATGCGTCCACCGCGCGCTTCGACCTCTTTCATATTGCTGAGCGTCTTGGCGTACACCGGATCTTTGGGCAGAAGCACGACGACCGGCATTTCTTCATCGATCAACGCGATAGGACCGTGCTTCATCTCGCCGGCAGGATAACCTTCGGCGTGGATGTACGAAATTTCCTTGAGCTTCAGCGCGCCTTCGAGCGCAATGGGATAATTAACGCCGCGCCCGAGATAGAGGAAGTCTTTGGCCTGTCCGTATTTCTTGGCGATTTTTTCGATAGCTTTTTCCTTGGAAAGGATTTCGCGCACCTGGGCGGGCAAATTGACAAGATCAGCAATCAGTTGACGACCCTGTTCCTTGTTGATCACGCCCCGACGCCGGCCCAGATACACGGCGAGCAAATACAACGCGGTCAATTGTGTGGTGAAGGCTTTTGTGGAGGCGACGCTGATTTCGGGACCGGCATGCGTATAGAGCACGATGTCCGATTTGCGGGGGATTGATGAATCAACGACGTTGCAGATCGCGAGCGTGGGAAGGCCCAGCTCCTTGCCTCCCTCCAACGCGGCAAGCGTGTCCGCCGTCTCGCCGGATTGGGACACCGCCAGGACAGCCGTGTACGGCTCCAGCGGCGATTTGCGATAGCGGAACTCACTGCCGTAGTCCACTTCAGCAGGAATTCGCGCCAGTTCCTCGAGATAAAACTTCCCGGCAAGACACGCATGCCAGGCCGTCCCGCAGGCGACCAGGGTGAGCCGCCGAATAGAGTTCAACAGCCGGCCGTGTTCATCGAATTCTCCCAAGGAAACCTCGCTCTCTTCCGGCAGGATGCGCCCGCGCATGGTGTCAATGATGGCTTGCGGCTGTTCGTGAATTTCTTTCAAGAGAAAATGTTTGTAGCCGCCTTTCTGAGCAGTGATGGTGTCCCAGGTAATCATGCGGGGCTCCCGCTCTATCGGGACGCCATGAAAGTCTGACAGCTTGACCTGCTCGCACGTGACCTCCGCCATTTCACCATCATCAAGAAAGGTGACTTTGCGGGTGTAATCGAGCAGCGCAGGAATATCGGAGGCGATAAAATTCTCACCCTCGCCCAAGCCAATCACAATGGGGGTGGCGTTCTTGGCGGCGAGAATTTTGTCCGGCTCGCTCTCGCACAGCACGACGATGGAAAACGCGCCTTCCAGCCGTTGCAACGCTGCGCGTGTTGCTTCAGTAAATGTCATTCCGTGTTGAATGTACTCGTCAATAAGATGAGAGATGACTTCCGTGTCAGTCTCCGAGCTAAACTTCCGGCCTTTGGCTTGCAGCTCATGGCGCAACGCCAGGTAGTTTTCAATGATGCCGTTGTGGATAACCACTACTTTGCCAGCCCGGTGTGGGTGGGCGTTTTCCTCTGAGGGACGGCCATGGGTGGCCCAGCGGGTATGGCCCATGCCGACTGAGCCGCGGACAGGGCTCTCCTGTAACAAGCGATCGAGGTTGGTGAGCTTCCCCACTGAGCGGCGCACCAGAATGCCGTCGTTCGAGCCGCCGTTGGCGAATACCGCAACGCCTGCTGAATCGTATCCGCGATATTCTAGGCGTTTGAGTCCCTGCAGAAGCACCGGAGCCGCTTCTCTATGGCCAATGTAACCAATGATGCCGCACATCTTTCACCTCTACGAGGGTTCAAGAATTAGAAATGCAAAATTAAAAATGTAAAATTAAAATGTGGAAGAAAGGCGAATTCCTGAGGGTCGCTCTTGTATCCCACAACGTACTCAATCTTCCTTTTTGCATTTTACATTATTCATTTTTCATTTTTTGCCGCTTCTTTCGCCCGTTTCGCCGCTGTCCAGCCTTCGCGCACCTGTTCCTGACGCGTGTTGAACACGAGAGCTCCAGCCGGCACGTCATGCCGCACAGTAGTGGCGGTGGCGATATAGACATCGTCATGAATGGTGATCGGCGCGACGAGCGTCGTATCAGACCCGACCTGCACCCGGTCGCCGATTTTTGTCTTGTATTTGCGAAAGCCGTCGTAGTTGCAGGTGATCGTGCCCGCGCCGATGTTGGAGTCCCGGCCAATCTCGGTATCGCCGATGTAGGCTAAATGTTTCGCCTTCGAGTGTTCTCCGATCACTGACTTCTTCACTTCGACAAAATTGCCGATTTCCGCTCGCGGGGCCAGCACCGTCCCGCCGCGCAGGTGGGCGAATGGACCGACTTCGGCGCGATCGCCTATGTCGCTTTCGTTCATGACCACCGAGAACCGGATATGGACCTCATTGCCGATCCGGCTATCAACGATGTAGGCGCTGCCGTCGATGCGGCAGCGTTCACCGATGCGTGTTTTCCCTCTGAGGTGGGTGTTGGGGCCAATAATGGTGTCCTGCCCAATCGTGACTTCTTCATCAATGTAGACGGTGTCCGGGTCTTCAAGCGTAACGCCTGCAGCCATCCACTGGCGGCGAAGCTGCGCTTGCCGGGATTGTTCCAACATGGCGAGATCCTCTCGAGAATTGACGCCGCTTACCTCGTCTGGGTCTTGGGCGAGGGCGGCAAAAGTCGGCAGCCCTGCTGTCACGGCCTGCGCGACGATGTCAGTTAAATAATACTCACCCTGCGCGTTGAGCGGTTGGAGCCGTTCAAGAGCAGAAAACAGAAAGTGAGAGTGAACGCAATAAATGCCAGTGTTGATTTCTCGCACGGCGCGTTCGGCGTCTGTCGCATCACACACTTCGACGATCTTAAGCAGGTTTCCATCAGCGGTGCGAATGATGCGGCCATATTGCGCCGGGTCGTCGAGGTGGACAGTGAGCACCGAGAGTGTCGCGCGCTGCTCTCGGTGTTGCCGTACGAATTGCGCGAGCGTTCTGGTAGTCAGTAGCGGCGTGTCGCCGCAGACGATTAAGATATCGCCAGAAAAACCCCTGAAGTGCGGTTGGGCGGCGCGGACGGCGTCGCCAGTGCCCCGTTGCTCGCGTTGCAATGCGAAGACAACGCCCGCTTGTCCACACTGACGTTGTACTTCATCGGCCTGGTGGCCGACGACAACGACAAGGGTATGCGGATGCAAGCGTTGCGTGGCGTTGATCACGCGTGTCAACAAAGGTTGACCGGCCAGACAGTGCAGCACCTTGGCTCGCGTCGAGCGCATGCGTTTGCCGAGTCCAGCCGCGAGAATCACTACACCCAGGTCTTCCATACTTCCTATTGTAGCGAGCTCTAGGGGAGAATAAAAAGAGGCCGGGCAGATTTATGCATCGGGTCAGTGAGCCGTTGGATCATTGAGAACAATTGAGCCATCGGGCCATCGGGTCATTGAGGAAGTGAATACTAGTACCGCTTCATGGGGGAGTTGCTTATCAAGCACTCAATGACTCAATCACTCAATCGCTTCAGACCCGCAAACCAGGGGAGTACAAGAGTCTCATTGATCGAGTACGTATACGCGTGACCCCAGTCGGGCAGTTCCTGATACGTGACGGTGAATCCTGAGTCTTTCAGCCGCGCGTACGTTCTTTGCGCCATGGCGACGGGAAAAATAAAGTCTTTCGCGCCATGCACCATAAAAACCGGCAGGGTTTTGCTTTGTTCCAGATCGAACAGAGCAATAAACTCGCCCGCTGCGGCGATCGGGGCGATGCCGGCAAATAGTTTGGGGCAACTCAGTCCCATGGCAAAGCTGAAGGTGCCCCCGTCGGAGAGGCCGGTGACGAAGAGGCGGCTGGTATCAATGGCGTATTCATCAAGCAACTCTTCCACGATAGAAAGAATAGAGCGAATGTCCACGCCTGGTTGCATGAGCGACCAGGTTTGACCAAGTGATTTCGGCGAAAGGATGATGTAACCCTTACTCTTGGCCGGTCTGAGCCAAGTGAGTAGATAATCATCCCCTCGGCCGTGTCCGCCATGCAGCGCAATAATCAAAGGCCAATGCCGACTCGGGTCGTAATTTTCCGGAACGTACAGTGAATATTCGCCGTGATCCTTCGTGGCCGGGCGATGCATGACGCCGGTGTTGGCTGTGACGCCGGCAGCTGGCGTTTCCAACGCCGCCAACCGTGGGAGATCTTCAGGTAGGACCCAGTATTGTTGCAGTGTCGGCAACTGCTGTCGCAACTCGTACAACTGATACTTCCCCAGTGAGAACGCCCGGCGGCTCTGAAAATAGGCGGTGAGAAAATTGAACTCTGACCCCGTCAAAAACGACGTATACGCATCCTCGAGATGCTCAAGCGCTTCTCGCCACTGCTGATGAAAGGCTTGCTGCTCTGGTGGAGGGGACAGCTCCTCCAGGGCGGCGGTGAGTGGAGGAAAAAGCTCGCCCACCGCATCGTACAGTTCCTGCTTATGCTGGGGAATTTTTCCCAGATGGAGGTTTTCTTGTAAAGACTCAAACGCGCGCAGGAACGGGAGCAGTTGGGCCTCTTGTTGGCTGATGGTCTGGCGATAGTCTTCTCGTGAAGTCGGCATACTATTCCTCCTGGCGCGTGTGCAAAGCTATAACCCCCCTCTCGTAGTTGCAAGGGGCAACACTCTATGCCAAGGTGCTGCCCTATGAGACCTGAGGCGGATGCCGCAGCAACGGCATTGTTACGAGCTTTGCCGTCGGTGGAAAAATTGCTAAGCGTTTCAACGCTTGCTCCGCTGCTGCGGCGCTATCGCCGAGCGTATCTTGTTGATTCTATCCGCTCTGTGCTGACTCAGGTGCGGCAGGCGATCGCGGCTGGGACAATCACCACGCCTCCGACTGAGGAGATGCTCGTTCGCCGTGTGGAAGCGTACATTGCCAGGGACACTCGTTCCCCACTGCGTACGGTCGTGAATGCGACTGGCACCGTGCTGCACACGAATCTGGGACGAGCGCTTTTGGCCAAGGCGGCGATTGACGAAGTCGTGCGCGCCGCGTCCTCACCGGTCACCTTAGAGTACGACCTACAGGCAGGAGAGCGAGGCGACCGCGACCAGATTATTGAGGCAGATTTATTGGCGCTCACAGGCGCGGAGGCGGCGACTGTGGTCAACAACAACGCCGCCGCCGTGCTCATTGCCTTGAATACGGTGGCGGAAGGTAAGGAGGGGGTGGTCTCACGCGGCGAACTCATCGAGATTGGCGGCTCCTTCCGTATTCCAGATGTGATGCGCAAAAGCGGCGTCCT
>DATLYA010000314.1:0-8123 GCA_035575235.1 Candidatus Methylomirabilota bacterium | reverse complement strand
AAATATGAAGTTCGCGGACAGGCTCCTCTCCCTGATGGGGGAAGGTTAGCGATGAGGGCGGTGGGGATATCATCACTTCGCAGATTGCATTCCGCCAAAGAAATCAGTAGGCTTCCTGGCGTTCAACCATGGCGTTCAACGCTAAGAAAGGAGCAGTAAGAATGAAATGGGGGCTCTTTGGCATTAATATGAACGTCTGCACTCATCCCGACGTGGCGGCCCGCGTGGCGCAAGCAGCGGAAGCGGCAGGATTTGAATCGCTCTGGACAGGAGAGCATGTAGTGTTGCCAGACCCACAAGCGCCGCCGTCGCCGCTGCCGCCTCTCTATCCCTTGCTTGATCCGGCGGTGGCCTTGGCGTTTATTGCTGCCCATACGAAAAAAGTGAAACTCGGCACGGGCATCATCATCCTGCCACAACGCAAT
Organism: Candidatus Methylomirabilota bacterium; assembly: GCA_035575235.1. Lineage (GTDB taxonomy): Bacteria > Desulfobacterota > Binatia > Bin18 > Bin18 > SYOC01. The sequence goes on along the minus strand of DATLYA010000314.1, from coordinate 7,698 downwards.
CCGTTAGTGTTGGCGAAGGAGCTTGCTAGCGTGGATGTCGTGTCCGGCGGTCGGCTTATTTTTGGTCTCGGCATTGGCTATCTCAAGGCGGAATTCGACGCCCTCGGCGCTCCATTTGATCACAAGGGTCCACGTTCAATGGACTACCTGCAGGCGATGAAAGCTGTGTGGACACAAGAGAAGCCTGCGTATCAGGGTCAGTTTGTTTCTTTTAGTAATATTCAGGCTCGCCCTCAGCCTGTGCAGAAACCTCATCCCCCAGTGGTGATCGGTGGTCACACGAAAGAGGCGTTTCGCCGCGCGGTGCAGCACGGCAACGGCTGGTATGGCTTTGCCTTAGACGTGGATACGACGGCAAAGCACCTTGCCGGCCTCAAAGAAGCAGCGCAGCGGGTGAATCGTCCACAAGAGCTTGGCGAACTGGAAATCAGTATCACACCGGGGCCCAATCTCGATCTTGACGCGGCAAAGCGGTACGCTGACCTCGGCGTGCACCGGCTGATTCCATTCCGCCGCGCGAAGACGGAACAGGAGCTGCTTGACTTTGTCAGTCTGACGCGGGATACGCTCATCGGCAAGCTCTCATAAGTAGGAATCAACGATAAGGGGGGAAACGGATAAGGGAAGAAGAAGTCTTTTCTTCTTTGATTGAGCGTCCCCACTGCTGAAAGCTGCGTGCTGGGCCAGAGGGCGCGTCAAGCCGGGCTGCAGGCGCAGCAGGGCTTAGGCTGACGGGAAGCGCAGTTCAATCTGCAAACGAGGCGATAACAGGCGCATGATCTGATGCGCCTGGTCCCTTCCGCGCGTCCCGGTCCACGCGTGCGTCTATACATCGCTGGGCGAGGGTCTTCGTCGCCAGAATATGATCAAGCCGTAGCCCCTGGTTTTTCGGAAACGCCAACTGTCGATAATCCCACCAGCTATACAACCCGCTCTCGCTGTGATGCAGGCGGAAGGTATCGACCAGTCCCCAATCGCACAGCTCCCTAAAAGCGATGCGTACGTCTGGATGGAACAGTACGGTATTTTCCCACGCCGCGGGGTCATGCACATCACGTGGTTCTGGAGCGATATTGAGGTCGCCGCACAGCGCCAAAGGTTGCGTTGCATCGCAATAGTGTTCGAGATAAGCGCGCAAACGGCGAAGCCAGTGCAATTTGTAGACAAATTTATCACTGCCGACGATTTGCCCGTTTGGAACGTACACACAGAGGACGCGCGTCCCATGGATGAAGGCGCTGAGAAACCTCGCCTCAGCTTCATCTTGACCGTCGTCGAACCGGCGAACGACTTCCTCTGGAGTTACCCGAGAAAGAATAGCAACGCCGTTGTATGTTCGCTGACCAGAAAGGCAGAGCGCATATCCCAGGCTTTCGAATTCCTGTCGGGGGAACGCGTCATCACTGACTTTTGTTTCCTGAAGACACAGGATGTCCGGCTGCGCCACCGCCAGCCAGGCTAGCACGCGTTCTTTGCGAGCGCGAATCGAGTTGACGTTCCAGGTAGCGATACGCACGGGTTTTAGTGACGCGGGAGGATGTCAGCCGCTGGGAGCGCCACTCCGCCGGGCAGTACGAGCATATCACCCGCCGCAGCCGAACGCTCCATACGATAGCGTTGGGTCACTGGATCAGGGTCGCTAAACATCTCAACTTTCCGGTCAATTAAGTTTATAATCCAATATTCAGGAATGCCGCTTCTGGCATATGCGACAGTCTTAGAACTTCGATCATAAGGAAGGCTCGAATCGGCGACCTCGACGAGGAGCAGCACTTGATCCGCCCGTGGATGCGCGAACATATAGTTGTCCGGATCCAATTGGCACACAGTGATATCAGGCTCCGGTTCACTCCAATCGTCCAAAACGATAGGCGCTTGAACACGAACGGAAAAAGCAGCGCCAAGAGCACGTATGAAAATAGTAGTGAGATGATTTGTCGTTCCAGCATGGGGTGGATTTTGTGGCGGCATAGTAATGATCTCGCCATCGAGTAGCTCAACTCGTTTATCCAGAAACAACCCTGCTTCCCCCATGCGATAGTATTCTTCGCGAGTGAAGCGATACGGGGCCGGAGCGGTAGCAGCATGAACAGACATAGGAGAAGCTTAGACCGGAAGAGAGAACCAAGCAAGGAGAAACAGAAAATATCTGAGGGGAATGTCTGTCATTGCGAGGAGCGCGAGCGGCGAAGCAATCCTTGTTTTTCTGGAGATTGCTTCGCCGCGCTCGTAATGACAGCCCTGCTTAACTCCATGCCACTGCCCTAAGCAGGCAGAGGAAACCAGTCAAGGTTTCAGCTAAGAGAGATTGGCCAGCGGCGCGCCATGCTCGCCGAGTTTGCCATAGCTGAGGCCGGCAAACGCGGGGGAGTTCTTCGCTAATTCGGCAAACGCTTCGGAGATAGAAACGGGCTCAAAGCCGCCAAGCTTTCCTGCTAATATCGCGATCACTTCCCAACCAGGTTTTGCTTGTTGTGGTGGAGGGAATGCCTGCTTGACGCGTTGCACACGGCCCAGGGCATTAGTGAAAGTTCCTTCCGTTTCCGGCGCGGCGCCAACAGGCAGAACAACATCGGCGTAAGCGCTCATGCCGTTATAGTCGGTATCACAAACAATGACCTGCGCGTTCGCTAACGCGGCGTCCAGTTTTTCTTGCGTAAAAGCGGAGGTCAGATCCGCGCCAAACACCAGCACCGCCTTCACCTCGCCTTTTTCCGCGGCGGCAAGGATATCAGCCGTCGAGGGTCCGCCATTGAGCAGCCCCAACGCCTGTAGTCCGCGCGTGTTGGGATTCTTGTCCGCTTTAATGAGGAAGTTATCGTAAAAAGCGCCAGGCGGCGACCAGGAGAAACCAGCAATGCGATCCGTCCCCACCTGCTCTTTGAGGAGGCGCATCAGCAAATACGCCTCCTCATTCGTCGCCCGCGCGCCAATAATGGCGGCAATCGCATTGGCTCCGCGTTGCTCTTTGACTGAAGTCAGCGTCTTGACCGCGGTATCCATTGCCCGAGCCCAGGTCGCGGCGACAAAATCTTGTTCGCCACGCACGAGTGGACGCATGATGCGGCTTTCTTTCTGCAGTTCTTTATACCAGAGCCGCCCCTCGTCACACATCCAATACTGATTCACCTCTGGATTGTACCGCGGACGGAAGCGGTACATCTGACCGCGTCGGTGGTAGATATCGATGTTGCAGCCATTCGCGCAGCGCGTGCAGATGGATTCGGTTTTCTCGAGATACCAGACACGCGCCTTGAAGCGGAAATCCTTACTCGTCAATGCGCCAACTGGGCACACATCCACGACATTGCCGGAATAGGGATTATCTAATTTCTTGCCAGGAAAGAGGTCAACGTACGTTCGATCGCCGCGCGCGAAGAGTCCAAGCTCGCTTGTCTTGGTCACTTCATCAAGAAAGCGCGTACAGCGGGCGCAGAGAATGCAGCGCTCTTGGTCCAACACGACCTGGGGCCCCAGATCTACCACTTTCCGCTTTTCAACTTTTGCTTCAAGCGGCATCTCACTCCGGTACTTCCCGTAGTCCATGTAGTAATCTTGCAGCTTGCATTCGCCAGCCTGGTCACAGATTGGGCAATCAATAGGATGGTTAATTAAGAGAAATTCCAGCACGGCGGCCTGCGCCGTTTTTACCTTTGGGCTGGTAGTCTTCACCACCATCCCCTCAGCGACTTTGGTATTGCAGGCAATCTGCAACTTCGGCATCTTTTCAATCTCAACCAGGCACATGCGGCAGTTGCCGGAAATACTGAGCGCAGGATGATAGCAATAATGGGGAATCTCGATTCCCAGGCGTTCCGCCGCCTGGATCACATTCAGCCCATCCTCAACGGTAATTTCTCGACCATCGATTTCGAGTTTCGGCATTTTTTCCTCACCGTTGCCAGTTATCAGTTGTCAATCGCCAGTTTTTCACTACGATTGCTCCCCTCCTAACTCCTTTTCTCCCTACGCAGCCTGACGCTGCAAGGCAGCGCCGTTTTTCTTCTTCATTGGGCAGCCGCCTTCGGTGATGTGCGCCACAAATTCAGCACGGAACTTGGAGAGAAAACTCTGCGTCGGCATCGCCGCGGCATCAGCTAACACACAGACCGTGTTTCCCATCATATTGGTGCAAATCCGGTCCATTAAATCGATGTCTTCAGGACGGCCATCGCCTTCTTCTAGCCGCACGAGCAACTTATGCAACCAGCCAGTTCCTTCTCGACAGGGGGAGCACTGCCCACAGGACTCATGATGGTAGAAACGATCAATGATTTCTAGCGCCTTAACCATGCAGGTGTCCTCGTCCATAACGATGATGCCGGCTGAGCCGAGAAACGCATTGATCTTCCGCATGGAATCAAAGTCCATGGGCACGTCTATCTCATCCGCCGTCAAGATCGGGAATGAAGACCCGCCAGGCATGACGGCTTTTAACTTCTTCCCACCACGGATCCCACCTGCGTGATCATAGAGGATCGAACGCAAGGTCACCCCCATGGGCAACTCATACAGCCCCGGTTTTTCGACATGGCCGCTGACACAGTAAATCTTCGGTCCAGGGCCGCTTTCCGGTCCGATGGATTTGAACCAGGCTGCGCCGTTCTGCACGATCAATGGCACGCACGCTAGAGTTTCCACATTGTTCACAATCGTGGGACAACCAAACAAGCCATACACTGCCGGGAATGGCGGTTTGATGCGTGGATAAGCGCGCTTGCCCTCGAGGGACTCGATCAGGCCAGTCTCTTCTCCACAAATGTACGCGCCCGCACCGCGATGGACGTACACATCAAGGTCGTAGCCCGTACCGAAGATATTTTTGCCCAGCAAGCCTTTCGCATAAGCTTTGGCAATTTCTTCTTCGAGCCGCTTCGCGCCAAAGACAAACTCACCGCGAATGTAGATGTACGCCGTGTGGGATTTAATCGCATAGGCGGAGATGAGAATGCCTTCGAGCAGGAGATGGGTATTCCATTCAATAATCGCGCGATCCTTAAACGTCCCAGGCTCGCTCTCATCGGCATTGCAACACAGATAAATCGGCTTTTGCGAGTCTTTTGGCAGAAATCCCCACTTCATGCCTGTGCCAAAGCCCGCACCGCCACGGCCACGGAGGTTTGAGGCTTTGACTTGATCCACAACTTCTTCCGGCTTCATTGTCGTGAGCGCCTTACGCGCCGCTTCATAACCGCCATGAGCCAGATAGACATCAAGCGCGTGAAGGCCAGGGATATCCAGGTGACGGAGCAGCACCTTTTCAGCCATGCAACTTTCCTCGTCTCACATGAAAATTAATTAGGGAAATCAAGGGGGAAGACCCTCTGGGAGGATATCGGCTGGGGTCTGTGCTGTCAACGACAGAGCAGCTTGTCTTCCTGAGACGATCTAGGGAATTCTTCGTTCGCAAGGACATTGGCGAGTACAGCAAACTCGTCCACACTTAAGGTTTCGCCTCGGCGTTGGAAATCGACGCCAGCGCGCCGCTCGATCCCCTTGATATCATCATACCCTGCCGCCTTCAGCGCATTTCGTAATGTTTTCCGGCGTTGGGCGAACGCAGCTTTGACCACCTGCTGAAAGACTTTCTCATTCCGCACCGGAGCCCGAGGAGAGGGTTGAAACACTAACCGGATGACTTGAGATTCCACCTGCGGAGCGGGAAAGAAACTGCCTGGACCAACTGTACACACCGTACTGACAGTAGCGTAGAGTTGGGTGAACACAGAGGGAACGCCATACGCCTTTGTTCCTGGTTCTGCAGTCAGACGTTCGGCGACTTCTTTTTGCATCATCACAGTCGCTTCAGGGAATTGACGGCGGTGTTCTAGTAAACGAAAAAGGATTGGGGTCGCCACGTTGTATGGCAAACTGGCGACAACATGAATGGTCGGCTCGCGAAAAGTAGAAGCAAGATTGAGGGTCAGGAAGTCAGCCACAATAACATGAGCATGGTTGTCCGCGGCAAATCGTTGTTGTAAGCGCTCGGCGAGCAACGCATCTATTTCGACAAGATAGAGCTTTGCTGCGCGCTCAGCTAACGGAACCGAGAGAGCACCTAAGCCCGGACCAATCTCAAGAATAACATCTCCCGCCGCAACTTGAGCGGCCGTAATCATCTTCTCAACGACGGCGGCACTGATCAAAAAATGCTGGCCAAAACGCTTATGGGGACGAATCCCGAGTTCGCCAAGGGCAAAACGAGTTTGTTGTAAGAGAGTGACCACAGACTACAACCGTAACGTGGCTGAAGCATTCAACTCTAGAGAAGACTGCATGCCGTTCGCCAAGCGCCAGGCGCCGGCAAGAGCAATCATCGCGGCGTTATCTGTACAAAACCTCGGGGAGGCCACGAATACGTGCAGACCGCGCCGCCGTCCCTCCTCTTGCATACGCTGACGCAAGCGGGAATTGGCCGATACGCCGCCAGACACTACGATGCGCGGCAGTCCGCGCTCAAGCGCCGCACGTATGGTTGGCTCAACGAGCATATCGACCACGGCTTCTTGATAACTTGCGGCTATATCTTCCAACCGCCAGGAAGCGCGTCCGGGCGATTGGAGAAAGTGGCGGAGGGCGGTTTTCAAACCGCTATAGCTGAACCCTTCCTGGCTTTTTTTTAAGTGAGCGCGAGGAAAGCGAATGGCGGTAGGATCGCCGTTCTGAGCCAACCGATCAATAATACGTCCGCCAGGATACCCTAGCCCCAGCATCTTCGCCGCCTTGTCGAAGGCCTCACCAGCGGCATCGTCACGGGTACCGCTTATTAACTCATAATCGCCCCAGTCGCGAGCAACGTACAAGCTGGTATGTCCACCGGAAACCACAAGACACACAAAGGGAAACAACACTTCATGCTCAAGCCGCACCGCCAGAATATGCCCTTCGATATGGTTTACCCCTATCAATGGGAGGTTTTTCGCGAGTGCGAGCGCTTTCGCGACAGAAATCCCTACCAGTAAAGACCCTACCAGCCCAGGACCACAGGTCACAGCAATCCCATCGAGCTGCTCAAGACGGGTCTCCGCCGCTTGCAGCGCCTGATCGATGATCGGCAGGATGTTGCGCATATGCTGGCGAGAAGCAAGTTCAGGCACAACACCGCCGTAGGGACTGTGAATTTCATCCTGAGAGGAGACAATGCTGCTCAGCACGACAGCGTCCCGGAGCACGGCTGCAGCGGTATCGTCACAAGATGTTTCGATTCCCAGGACTGTAAGAGATTTACTGAGACACGACGTCACTAGACAGCGGTTCCTCTTCAGGTAGACGAGCAAGCGCACTCAACACCTTTAAGTTCGCAGGCTGAAACCGTAAAGAGCGGCGGTAGGCTGTCCGCGCTTGCTCGTAGTCCTGCAAATCTTCATAGACCGTTCCTTTCACGCTCATCGTCTCGGCAAGCCACGCCTTTTCCGAGCGAGGAAACAACAATTCCGCTTTCTGTAAATACGCCAGAGCACGTTTGCGGTCGCCCTGCGCAAACGCAATGCGTCCCAGAAAATAATAACTATACGGAAGAGACGGCGCGATGCTGATGGCGCGCTCAAAGCGCTCTCGTGCGACCTCCCATTCTTCATGATCAAAGTGTGCTTTGCCTTCTTCAACAAATTGAAACGCGACAAGATCACGCCCCGAAAACGATGTCGCCGCAGGTAAGGGAGGCGTCCCTATCACAGTTGGCGGGGTCTCTTCCCATTC
>DATLYA010000313.1:0-6970 GCA_035575235.1 Candidatus Methylomirabilota bacterium | reverse complement strand
GGGGAAGGGCTCCACCCCGAAAGCCCCCAGGCGAAAACCAAGGGCGTAACTCCTATGCTTAGGAGGTGGGGCCGCCTTCGGCGACTCCGCTTACCCAAAATCCCCTCCACTTGCCCTCAGCAAAGGTTAACAATCAACTGGAAGACACCGCCGCCGATAGGCGCTCGCCACGCAGCAGTTGGGCGTTGATGGCGACAATGACCGTGCTGAGCGACATGAAAAGCGCCCCAAGGGCCGGGGAGAACAGGATGCCCCAGGGAGCCAGGACGCCTGCCGCCAGCGGCAGCGCAATGATGTTGTAGCCCGCCGCCCACCACAGGTTCTGAACCATCTTGCGGTAACTGGCGCGGCTCAGGGCGATGACCTTGACCACATCCAGCGGGTTGCTCTTGACCAGGATCACTCCGGCCGATTCAATGGCTACGTTCGTGCCACCGCCGATGGCAATGCCGACATCGGCTTGGGTCAAGGCAGGAGCATCGTTGATGCCATCGCCAACCATGGCAACTCGCTTGCCCTGCGCCTGCAGCTCAGCGATTTTTTGAACTTTGTGCTCTGGCAGCACTTCGGCAAAGAAGCGATCAATGCCCAATTCGGCAGCAACGGCCTGGGCCACCTCGCGGCTGTCACCGGTCAGCATCGCGACCTCAACGCCCATCTCGTGCAGCCAGCGGACGGCTTCCTTGCTTTCGGGGCGCACGACGTCGGCCACGGCAAAGGCGGCGACCACCTGCCCATCGGCCACCAAATAGACGGCTGACTGCGCCTTCTCCCCCGCAGCCTGAGCAAAGGCGTTGAGATCCGCAGGCGGGCGCAGGCCCAGCATCTCCAGCAAGCGCGGGCCGCCCACATAAACCGGCTTGCCATCCAAGGAGGCTTGCACGCCGCGCCCTTTCAAAGCGGTGAACCCGCTCACGGAAGGCAGCGCCAGCCCCCGGTCCTGCGCCGCCCGGCGAAGGGCTTGGGCGATCGGATGCTCCGAGTCGCTTTCGATGGCGGCAGCCAGGGCGAGAGCGTCGTCCTCATTCCACCCCTCAGCCACCGCCATGCCCACCACACCGAATCGGCCTTCGGTCAGCGTCCCGGTCTTATCAAAGACCACCACGTCGATATCGCGAGCGGCTTCCAACGCCAGCCGGTCACGCACCAGGATACCGTTCTTGGCCCCCAGCGCCGTGGTGATGGCCACCACCAGCGGCACGGCCAGGCCGAGCGCGTGCGGGCAGGCGATGACCAGCACGGTGACGACGCGCTTGAGGACTTCGACGTTGAAGCCGACGGCGACGACCCACCCCACGGCAGTCAGAGCGGCTACGGCCAAGGCGATGTAAAACAGCCAGCCCGCAGCCCGGTCGGCGAGCACCTGAGTGGGAGATTTGGACTGTTGGGCTTGCTCCACGAGACGCATAATGCCTGCCAGGGCCGTCTGATCGCCAGTGGCGGTGACGCGGATGCGCAAACTGCCATCGCCGTTAATGGTGCCGGCGATGACTTGGGCGCCAGGTTGCTTACGGACGGGGCGGGATTCGCCGCTGATCATCGCCTCGTTGACGCTGGACTCGCCCTCAACTACTTCGCCATCGGCCGGTATGCTTGCGCCCGGACGTACCAGCACGAGGTCCCCTACGCGCAACGCAGAGGTGGGTACGGTTTCCACGCGGCCGTCAGGCAAGAGGCGTTCGGCGGTATCGGGCATGAGCTTGGCCAGTTCGTTCAGCGCGCCGGAGGCCTGACGCACCGAGCGCATCTCCAGCCAATGACCGAGGAGCATCACATCGATCAGGGTGACCAGTTCCCAGAAAAACCCCTCCCCCAACCCGGCGAGTTGCGCCAAAAGGCTGTAGACAAAGGCAATGGAGATCGCCAGCGAGATGAGGGTCATCATGCCAGGCCTGCGATGGCGCAGCTCGGGAACGGCCATTTGCAGGAAGGGCACGCCACCGTAGCCGAAGATGACCAGCGAGAACACGAAAGGAACCCACTCGCTGCCGGGGAAGACAAGCGCTTCGAGGCCCAACCCCCGTTGAAGCGCGGGGCTGAAGATCAGCACCGGTATGCTGAGCACTAGACAGACCCAGAAGCGGGTGCGGAACATCCGCTCGTGTCCGGTGTGGTCGATGTGGCTTTTGCCGTGCCCGGCGTGAGTGGCATGCCGGATGGGCGGTTCGGGCATGGCATGGGCCGAGTGACCTTCTGGGGCGCCCGTTGCAGGGTGCATGCGCTCATGAGGCCTCGGGTGAGCCGTGTGGGCATCGTGTTGACCTTCACGTTCGGTTGGAGATGGGTTCATAGGGTGCCTCCGCAAATCATGTTCATCTTGGTGGATCAAACCAATCGCACTCGGTCATGACGCGCTGGTCCACTCAACGTTCCGTCTTCACCGACGCCACAGCTTTCCCTGAGATCATCGCCGCTCATCTTCCTCGAGGTGCAGCCTGTGGAGAATACGATGGGCAAAGGGCGCGATCAACACGGCGGAGATGCCCAAGAACGCCACTCCCGCATACAAGGCATAGCAGGATGCGAAGAGCTTCCCCTGGTCGCTCGTCAGCTCATTGACGGGACCCATGCCGCCGAGAATCATCGCAGCGTTCATCAGAGCGTCAATCCACGAGAGGCCGGCAATGAAATGGTAGCCAAACACGCCGATACCAAGGGACAGCGCGACCAGGCCAAGCGCCAGCAAGGCATGGAACAGCAATCTCATAAGGAAGAGACGCCGTGGCAAGATCGGTTCGGACCGGTGCTCGTAACGGAAGACTCGGTACATGCGTTCGCGCGGCATGGGGATGGGACCTCTTGTACAATGGGGCGCCTCACAACAGTCGGGTTCAACCGCGTTGTGAGACATAGCGGAGCAACATCGGGTGAAGCGCCGGCTGTGCCGCCATTGTCAGTCAGGTCGCAATTGCGTCACTAAATTGCTCTTCTTTCTCGAGAGATCGATGATTGCATCCGCAATCCATCTGAGATTTGCCGGAACATCCTCCAGTAGGCGTATGGCTTGGGCGAAGTCTCCCATTTCCCTTGCTATCTCGGCTTTCATGATCCTGTCCTTTGGGTTACGTTCATCTAATAGGGCAAACAGTTTGCGCAGATTCTCATGCAACTTTTCTATATATCTTGTTGGAATCTTTGCATTCGGATTTCGGCGCACGATATCGTTGACCGCCCACCAAAAGTGCACACGAAGGTATCTCTCCTTTTCCACATTAGTGCCAACCCCCGCATCCAGCGCTTCAATGTATTCGTCAATGGTTAAGTGCTCGATGGGCTCAGCGCGCATCCACTCTTTAGGCACACGCTTCGATTTACTGCCAAAGGGTTTTAGTTCACCCTTAACTTCAGCCTCATCTACCCAATAGAAACGCTTGCATCCACGACACTTGGTCACCGCTGGAAACTCGGGGAGCATTGGGGCTTCCATTTTTCCGTCAGACCACAGAATTGCGCCGATGGTGTTGCCAGACAGCAACGTGTGCTGCCTTGCCAAAAAGCCACAATGGGGGCAAGCGATGATTCGATCCGGTCCGGGAATCATGAGAGTTCCTCCATTTTTGGGGCGGAGCCGCGCGCCTTCGGCACCCGGCTCCGCCCCAAAAAGCCCCACGAGGAAATCGACCGCGTAACTCCTACCCCTAAGGCAGAGCAACGAGCTGCACTTCGCCTGAACCACCGAAGGCGCTGTCAGACGAAAGCGGAGGTTAGCAGGTCCGCCCCGGCAAACCTATGACAAGAAACATCCGCACCAAGCCTCGCCGTCCGGTGACCCTCTCTTGACCCATAAGGCCTTGTCTCTTCAGATCTGCGAACGAGTTGCGCTCAAGCCGCCTGCGGGCGAGGGAGCGAAACGGCCGGGCGAGGAAGGTCAGCCTGAATGCGCATGTTAGCTGCCTACTCTCTCAGACCCGGAAGCGACCCCATTCAGGTCCACCCTGTTGAGGGCAGCGTCGGCTACAGCGAGCTGTTAACCTGTCCCCTTTTGTTCCTTCTCTCGCTGATACTTCCATATCAAATGATCTAGCAGACGTGGTGTGAGATGAGGATGCTCCTTTTTCAAGATTTCACACGTACCCACTATAATATCGTGAGCTTCTTCTATACTCGGAGACTTACCAATGATTGATCGGATAAATCTTATGATCATTCTATCCGGTTTGACATACTCTTCGGAACCTACCAGCATATAAAAGTACCGCAGAGAAAGGCCACTACGCTGCCCAGGGATTTTAGTGATTGCAGACTCGAAATTCGGATCACCAACTATCTTGTTTACATCCTGAAGGTAATTTACCCCAAACTGCAGAAGCGTTTCACTAAATCGCAAAACAGCTTCAGATTTCAAGATTCCATTTCTAGTTGAAGTTCGCTGCAGATTTTGATACACAATTTTTGCCATTCCTTCAACACCGTATCGGTTGTAGAGTTCAATAAGTTCAGCGATTGAAAATTGCTCGACAATATCAGGCGGGTAGATTTTACTTGTTTTGCTGATTCCGACATGTTGACAAAATCGATCAACAGTGTTTTTTGTAGATACATAGTTTACACCGATAGAAAATACTGCATCTATGACGCAAAGCGGCAAATGCGGATATCTATATTCGTCAGGCAGCTTTGCATTCGCCAAATCCAATTTTGTTCTACAAAATTCCACTATTATCTTAATGTCATCGCGCATATTCTAATTCCCAATTTACGAATTGCTGTAACTGAATACAAGCGGATCAACAGCTCATACTTCAGCTACTCGCGGAGCGAGCGCAGCGAGCGAAGCATGTCGGCTGGAAGCGCTGGTTCGCCCACTTCTGTTCTCTGCAACCAGCTTCGCAACATCTCCGCTTTTTCGACTCCGCCCAGTTTGAGATATGTTTGGTACTCCTACTCCAACGATAGCATAGGAATGCGCATTCCAGCAACTTCTACCCCGCGTCTATACCTTTGACAGGTTCTTCCCACATCTGGTTCCCCAGATGCGTTTGAATGTCACCCATGATTTCGACAAAGTAACTAGCCGCTCTCATTGCTCCGGAGTACCTCTGCGATTAATCGTGGACTAGAGAAATTGAGCCAGAACTGCCGCTTTCGGTAGTTGTCCACGTCGCCTGAGCGGCGGATCAGGCGGTGGTGGCACCTTCTTAAAGGTGAGCAATTCCAACACTGTCCATTTGTGCACTCAAAATCCATAAATTTCACCGCAGTATCCTCCCTGCACTTTGCCGCCGAACGCCCGGATGACAAGGGCCATGAAACAGCCTGCGGTTGATCCGCACCGCGCAGTTTGCGGCGTCGGCTATAACCCATTATTAGCCCGCCGTTGGTGGCTCTGGTTCACATGGGCAGCTTCAAGTGTTCTGCCACCTTGCGCGCGATCTCTATCGGGTCGTCCTCCAACTCGACGCCGATGGATATGTGCCCCTCCCGGTAAGGCATAAGCAACTGGTACTGCGTGCCGTACCTAATAATCACGTAGCGCATGCCGTTCATGTCGATGTTGCCACGCCGCCTTGCGATCTCAAGCACGATGGGGTTAACAATCAACTCTTCCATTCGGTCGGTTTCATGCGGGTTATAAGTGGGGTGCTGCGGGCTTTGCTCCATCTCTACGATCACGCCGTTTTGGTTCACAGCGACGTAGCGGATCCTCGGCTCAAGCTTGAAGAGCTGTGAGCTGATCTTCTCGCTCATCGAGGGTGCCTCCCATTCGTCCGACAATAGTGTCGTGCTCTCGTCCAATCGCTCGTGCAATGTTCATTCCATGAGCCGTGTCCGGGCCCATCAGCAGCGCAGTAGAGGTAGGCCAGTAGTTCCTCTGCATTCCTATTCCACTTCGTTGTCATGAACCCCTTGAAACCATCAGAAGAGGCTCGACCACCCCAAAACTACAAGGATCGTACGCACGATTGCAACGATAGGCGGGTATGGCAAGTCGAATCCCCACCAGTAGACGGCACCGGGAGCCAGTAGAGCAAGCGCGAGGACGCCCCCCGCCCTATGGCCGCCCCAAAGCAACCAGCCTGCGATGGCCTCAAGCATGCAGACCAGGAGGAACCCAGTGAGAAGAGGGATGGTGGTTTGAAGGCCGTGGCGCTCGAAGGCGCCGCCTCCGTAAGCGGGAAAGCCAAGGACGAGTGGAATACCGCGGCCAACGGAGAGATTCTTAATGGCCATGAGGCAAGGCACGCCAAGGCCGACAGCCAAGATCCAGGAGAGGATGGCCGCTACTCGGAGCGAGGCTGGGACATCCATATTGCCGCCTCCAACTTAGATCGATTTTGCACCCTGCTGTCGAATGCAATCGGTTGGTTCGCATGCACTCACGAGCGCCCATCGCTACGGTCGTTCACCAGCAGCCCAGAGGAAGACGTTATCATACCGGATACTCCCGTCCAGGCGCATGTGGGCGCGGTCGGCATCGGCATACACCGCGCGAACCGCAGCTTCCCCGCTGTGTGCAATGGCTGCTTGGTTGACCCCAGCGCTGGAGCTTCCGCGCCACGACGCCTCGGTGCTGGGGAAGACGAAGGGACAGGCGACCTCGCCCTCCTCCACGACGCGCAAGCCGGCCGCTTTGAGGATATCCGCCAGCGCTCCCGGTTCGGACAACGCTCCTGGATGCGGCGGGGTAGCGCCGGGCGGCGGGGGCGGCATCAGCGGCCCGAGCGCGGGCATCACGGCCCTTAAGAATTCGCATTTCTCGGGCGGTCCCCAGGCAGTGACCACGACCCGACCGCCACGCCGGGCGACGCGGACCAGCTCACGCATGGCGGCCGCCATATCCGCTGCGTAAAAGACGCTGTTGACGGCCACGACCGCGTCGAAACTGGCGTCGGCGAAGGGGAGCTCCTCCAGATCACCTTCCCGGACATCGGCTCCGGGCAACCGTTGCCGCGCGATAGCCACAAGCCCCGGCGCGGCGTCAAGGGCGCTTACCTGCGCGCCCCGATAGCTGGCAAGCACCGACAGCAGC
>DATLYA010000312.1:0-7123 GCA_035575235.1 Candidatus Methylomirabilota bacterium | reverse complement strand
ACGCTTATGGGGACGAATCCCGAGTTCGCCAAGGGCAAAACGAGCGTGTTGTAAGAGAGTGACCACAGACTACAACCGTAACGTGGCTGAAGCATTCAACTCTAGAGAAGACTGCAGGCCGCTCGCCAAGCGCCATGCGCCAGCAAGAGCAATCATCGCAGCGTTATCTGTACAAAACCTCGGGGAGGCCACGAATACGTGCAGACCGCGTCGTTGTCCCTCCTCTCGCATACGCTGACGCAAACGAGAATTCGCCGATACGCCGCCGGACACCACGATGCGCGGCAGCCCGCGCTCAAGCGCCGCACGGATGGTTGGCTCCACGAGCATATCGACCACGGCTTCTTGATAACTTGCGGCTATATCTTCCAACCGCCAGGAAGCGCGCTCGGAAGATTGGAGAAAGTGGCGGAGGGCGGTTTTCAAGCCGCTATAGCTGAACCCTTCCTGGCTTTTTTTCAAGTGAGCACGAGGAAAGCGAATGGCGGTAGGATTGCCGTTCTGAGCCAACCGATCAATAATACGTCCGCCGGGATACCCTAGCCCTAGCATCTTTGCCGCTTTGTCAAAGGCCTCACCAGCGGCATCGTCACGGGTGCCGCCGATTAACTCATAATCGCCCCAGTCGCGAGCAACGTACAAGCTGGTATGTCCACCGGAAACCACAAGGCACACAAAGGGAAACAACACCTCATGCTCAAGCCGCACAGCCAGAATATGCCCTTCGATATGGTTTACACCTATCAGCGGGAGGTTTTTCGCGAGGGCGAGCGCTTTCGCGACAGAAATCCCTACCAGTAAAGACCCTACAAGCCCAGGACCACAGGTCACGGCAATCCCATCGAGTTGCTCAAGACGGGTCTCTGCTGCGCGCAGCGCCTGATCGATGATCGGCAGTATGTTGTACATATGCTGGCGAGAGGCGAGTTCAGGCACGACACCACCGTAGGGACTGTGAATCTCATCCTGAGAGGAGACAATGCTGCTCAGCACGGCAGCGTCCCGGAGCACGGCTGCAGCTGTATCATCACAAGATGTTTCGATTCCCAGGATTGTACGAGATTTACTGAGACACGACGTCACTAGACAGCGGTTCCTCTTCAGGTAGACGAGCAAGCGCACTCAACACCTTTAAGTTCGCAGGCTGAAACCGTAAAGATCGGCGGTAGGCTGTCCGCGCCTGCTCGTAGTCCTGCAAATCTTCATAGACCGTTCCTTTTACGTTCATCGTCTCGGCAAGCCACGCCTTTTCCGAGCGAGGGAACAACAATTCCGCTTTTTGTAAATACGCCAGAGCGCGTTTGCGGTCGCCCTGCGCAAACGCAATGCGTCCCAGAAAATAATAACTATACGGAAGAGACGGCGCGATGCTGATGGCGCGCTCAAAGCGCTCTCGTGCATCCTCCCATTCTTCACGATCAAAGTGCGCTTTGCCTTCTTCAACAAATTGAAACGCGACAAGATCACGCCCCGAAAACGATGTCGCCGCAGGTAAGGGAGGCGTCCCTATCACAGTTGGCGGGGTCTCTTCCCATTCCGATGGACGCGATAGAAATGGCGGCGTAGGGCCAGAAGGCGGCAGGATACTCGAAGAAGACGGCGATTCTTGTGCAGAAGGAAAAGGAGGAAATTGTGCAGTAGGAAAAGGGCTTTCCGCAGGTAGCGGCGATAGCGGTTCGTCTCTCCCTACCACCCCGGGGGGCAGTTCTTCAGAATCGAGATCTTCTTCCTGCACTGCTGTATTGAAAGCTGGACTTGATGGGGCTTCATCATCTTCGCTGAAACGAGGAGGGGCTTGGAACTCTTCTTCCTCAGAAGGAAAAAGTGGCCGGTAAGTTTCCTCTTCGGCGCGAAGAGGAATAGCCAAGCACAAGAAGAGAAGCATCAGGCAGGTTACAATTCTCCAAAGGTCGGACCTACGTCTTAAAATAAACGCCACCATGGTTTCCTTTCCCCCGGCTCGCGTGGAGAAACCCCTAGAGGCGCAGCAGGCGGCGAAGACGATACTGTGGTTGAGTCTTGAGCTGCAGGAGGAGCAAGGGGAGTGGTTGCTCCAACTGGGACAGTGCCGAAACTTGTCTGGGTGTCTGGTTGAGGCGGTTCTTCTTCTATGTAAAAAGCATCCTCCGTTGGCGCAGGGCAAGAAGAGGTAGGGTCTTGTTCGTACACTTCACTCCCTCGTCTTATCCTGATGCCTGGAGGAGGCGTAAAACAAGAGAAAGGCTGCCCTTCAGTCGCTCGTTTCATGAAGTCCGTCCACATAGGAAGCGCCGCTTGAGCTCCTGATAGATTGAGGGGCTCTCGGTGGTCGAATCCCACCCAGACTACAGTGACTAAATCAGGCGTGAAGCCAACAAACCAGGCGTCGCCATAATCGTTCGTCGTGCCGGTCTTTCCTGCCGCTGGACGCACAAAACCCCTTTTCCGCGCTTCACGACCAGTGCCGTTCTCAATTACGCCTTCCATTAAATGGGTAATCATGTAAACAACATCAGGAGGAAGCACTTGTTCCGCCTGAATCGATCGCCGTTCAAGCACGGCTCCCTCTTGGTTCATAATTTTCTTAATCGGCATTGGCGTCACACGAATGCCTTGATTTGCCAGGGTGCTAAAGGCAACCGCCACTTCATACGGCGTAACTTCAGCAGAACCTAAAATCATGGAAGGGTATAATGGGAGTGGACTGACAAACCCCACACGCTGAGCGGTGTCACGAATCGCCTTCAGTCCTACTCTCCTGGCGAGTCGCGCCGTGGCGGCGTTGAGCGACTGTTCCAGAGCCCGCCGTAACGTCACGCTCCCGTAATACCGGTGGCGGTAATTGCTCGGACTCCATACTTGATCGCCAAACGGCCAAGAAAATGGCGCATCTAAGAGAGAGCTTGTCGGTAAGAATTCCCCTCCGTGCTGCTCACGCTCCTTGGCCAACGCCGCAAGGTACACCATAGGTTTGAATACCGACCCTGGCTGGCGATGCGCCTGAGTAACGCGATTGAACTGTGATATTTGATAATCGCGTCCTCCCACCATGGCAAGCACTTCTCCCGTTTGTGGCCGCATGGCAATTAAACACGCCTGGAGTCGTTCTTCTGGTTTCTCCCGTCGTAAATAGTGGTATCGCGCCTCAAGATCTTCCACCCCCTTCCGCACAACCTCTTGAGCGATACGCTGCAGACGCATGTCCAAAGAAGTGAAAACGTGAAGCCCCGCTGTCGCCAGCGCCTCATTCGGATAGTGCTCTTGTAGTTCATCGCGAACGAAATCAGCAAAATAGGGCGCGCCGTTGACATCAGCAGGTAATTTTCGCGGCGTAATTGTTTCTTGCAAAGCCGCTTCGTATTCCTCTTGCGTAATATCCTGGTGTTCACGCATGCGTTGCAGCACATAATTCCGACGTTGGAGAGCAGCATCTGGATGACGGGTTGGCGCATAGAGATTCGGCGCTTTCACCATGCCGGCAAGCACAGCCATTTCGCTCAGCGTCAGATCTCTGGGTTCTTTGCCAAAATAAAAACGCGCCGCTTCCCACATTCCACGGATGCTCTTTGCGCCGCGCTGTCCCAGGTAGATCTCGTTAAGATAGTTTTCAAGTATTTCCAATTTTGAATAATGGAGCTCGAGAATGAGCGAAATGCACGCTTCAACCATCTTACGGCGGAACGTGCGTTCTTGCGTGAGAAAGAAATTCTTGACCAGCTGTTGAGTAAGCGTGCTCCCTCCTTGGGTTGTGCGCCCAGCGGACAGATTGGCTAATCCAGCGCCGATGATTCGCAGGGGATCTATTCCCTCGTGCTCGAAAAAACGTTGATCTTCCGCCGCCAGCAGCGCCTTCACAAGAAGAGAAGGCACCTCATACATTTTCACAACTCTCCGCTCCTCCCACTCCTGATCATACAGGCCAGTAATGATTTCCGGCTCAAGTTCCACAAACCGCAGCTCACTGTCATTGTCGAGATCGGTAATGCCCGTAATCCGCTCTTCACTGAGTGAGGCCTTAATCCGCCGTGGGCGTCGAGAGTCGGTTGCAGTAGGCTCATCGTGGAGAAAAAGCTGTAGCAGGCCGTGAGGTCTATCATAGAAGTATTCTCCACTCGCCTGTACAGGGCCGTTTGTTGAGCGGTAGTCGAGTCGAGTTAGCAGTTCAATCAACCCAGCTGTCGTAATGTCTAAGCCAGGATAGAGCAGGATCGGTTCAGCGTAGAGCTTTGACGGGATATCCCATTGATGATGAGAAAACCGCGTGATGACCTCGTGTTCAAGTTTTTTGTAAAATCTCCACCCCATCACCCCGGCAAGGACAGCAAGCAGAGAGAAGGAAAAGAAGATTATCCGCCAAAATGCCCGATGCATCTTCCTCGTTACCTGTTTTTCTCTTTCTTTGAAAAACCGGATTTCCCTTGGCAACCAAACAAGAACTCTCTCAAGACCAGTTCACAGAGTGAGAGGTAGAGACTTCTCGCAAGAGGCGCCTCCTCTATGACACACCGCTTCAACTCTCGGTGATGCACGTTTGATCCCTACAAAGGGAGAGAGGATTAATTCGTATCGTCTTTTGAGCTTTCCGTATTCTCGATAGATGAGCATTGTCCCTCTACAGCAGGAATTAAATACACACGTTTGAGTTACAGA
Source organism: Candidatus Methylomirabilota bacterium (assembly GCA_035575235.1). GTDB lineage: Bacteria > Desulfobacterota > Binatia > Bin18 > Bin18 > SYOC01. The sequence goes on along the minus strand of DATLYA010000312.1, from coordinate 2,494 downwards.
GGTGCTCGTTATCGACTGCACTGTCTAACATATCAATGATTTTTCTTTGCTATTTCCACGTACCGAATGCGGAGATCATATAAAGCATTTTCCAACATCGCATCTTCCGCAGCATCAAGATTTCCCTTCGTTTTTTCTTTTAATATCGCAAGCAAGTCAATCATTTGCCGGGCGGCGCCCAGATCAACCTGCTTCGTTTGCCCAGGCGGAGGAGCGACTTCTCCTAAAAACATCAAAGCTTGTGTGATAAGTCCTAAGATGAAACTCGAGAACGAGATAGGCTCATGAGAGTGGCTATACGCTTCGTGCGCTTCCCGATCCTTGGCGGAACGCTCGGTCGGTTGTTCTTCCCCTGCATTCTCTTGTAGCTTCGCTGCCTCCGCCTCCCCACGAGGTTCTCCAGTTTCGGGAGAAAATCGCCTTCTGTCCTGTACCCGGAATCCCCGTCCACTCTCTTGTTCCTCTGCTGCCATAAATACCACCTTCCAGAAAAAGAGTTGTCCTTAAGATGGAAATCCCTTGTTTAATATAGGACCTCACTCCACAAAAAGGAAGCGCTGCTTGCTCTACAAGGTGAGCCGTGCAATGACTTCTTCCTCAGAGATCTCATGAAGACCAATTCCTGCTTTCGCTGGAAACACGGCTCGATACGCTGCGTTGCGAAGAACAAGCAAATGTCCGCCTAAAGGTCTCCATTGTTGTGGCGACGTAGGACCAAACAGCACGGCGCCACGCGCCCCAACTGCTCCCGCCACATGGCTAACGCCAGAATCGTTCCCAAGATACAGATCCGCTCGACTGAGTAGCGCCGCTACTTGCCACACGGAGAGGTTCGTTGCCACAGCGCCAACCTGACGCCATTCCGCCGCCTCTTTCTCTTCTGCTGGACCGAGCAGAACAACTGTTTTGCGGTTTGGCGCACTGCGCCACCAGCGAGCAATCCGCTGGAATCCTTCCACATTCCAGCGTTTTCTTCTTCCCCCGCTTCCTGGATGCATGACAAGCACCCGTGCAGAGGCGCTCCACCCCTGCTGTCGCCAATACAACGCGCTCCACGCGCGAAGCGGCTGAGGAACCACTAAAGATGGGCATCGGAGAGCATATTCACCGATACATTGTAAATAATAGGCGGCGGCATGTTTTTCCTCTTGTCCGAGAAAAAACGGAAAGGCTTGCACCTGGCCGCCCGAATAGAGGCGTAAATTTTCTTCGACCTCTGCATGCGAGGAGCCATACCAGGAGAGAATGCTAGAAAAAGAAGCAAGAAAACGCCGCGTCTCACTAGCGAGATGCGCGGGAGGGGAAAAGAGTTGAGCAAACATCTGCATCTCAAGAGAGAAACATTCCGCCACACAGGGAAGGGTTGCGCCTAAGGCGAGAGCTTCTCCTCGGGCGGCAAGAGTCAGTCTCTGAGAATGTTTTTTGTGTATTAATTCAAGCGCCGGAAGCACACAGACCATATCACCGAGGCTTCCTGGAAATAAGACTAAGATCTGCGGCAATCTATTTCGATTGACATTCATATCCGACGTCGATAGCATCGCAGCTTACGATATAAACTTTTTCTGTAAATTTACACGTCCATTTCGTAGTTATGGCTATGCCGTGTCAGGTTGCCCATTCTCTCCTTGACCTCATCGGGAATACTCCACTCGTACAGATTCATCGTCTTGTAGACGAAGAATCTGCAACAGTATGGGCGAAATTAGAGTCATTGAACCCTGGCGGCAGCGTAAAAGATCGCATCTGCTTAAACATGGTGGAGCAAGCAGAACAAACGGGACAATTACGACCGGGCTATACTATCGTTGAACCGACAAGTGGGAATACAGGAATCGGTCTTGCCCTTGTCGCCGCCGTCAAAGGATATGAACTCATCCTTACAATGCCAGATACGATGAGCGAGGAGCGCAGAAGTTTGCTGGCAGCGTATGGAGCAACGCTCGAATTGACAGCGGACACGAAAGGAATGCATGGAGCAATTGACAAGGCACAAGAGATCGCCTCGCAAAAAACAACGTACTTCATGCCTCAACAGTTCGATAACCCAGCAAACCCAGAAGCACATAGGAAAACTACGGCAGCCGAGATTCTCCAGCAACTGCCTCAGATAGATGCATTCGTTGCAGGCGTTGGCACGGGCGGAACTATTACAGGCGTCGGGGAGGTTCTCAGACGTCACCACCCGACAATGCAAGTGATTGCTGTTGAACCAGCGTCCTCGTCGGTGCTCAGCGGCAACCCTCCTGGCTATCATAAGATCCAAGGCATAGGAGCTGGATTTATTCCCTCTGTGCTGAATACTGCTATTTATGATGAGATTATTACGGTTTCGGATGAAGACGCCATTAACTATACGAGAAAACTAGCTCGCGAAGAGGGCATTCTCGTTGGCGTCTCTTCTGGGGCAGCATGCGCGGCGGCCTTACAAGTCGCACACCGTCTTGGAAAAGGAAAAACTGTCCTCGTCATTCTTGCGGATGCAGGAGAGCGC
>DATLYA010000311.1:0-5125 GCA_035575235.1 Candidatus Methylomirabilota bacterium | reverse complement strand
AGTCCGACGCGGATTTCGTCTCTGGCGTACCGCACCGCGTTATCAAGCAAATTGCGCAACACTCGCCGCAACTGGCTGGCGTTGCCGCGAACACGGCCAGCCGATACGCCGTCGGTGCGCACCCGGCGGTTGTGGATCGCTTTGACTTCCAGGAAAACAATATCGTCAAGATCTAACACTTCCTGCTCGCCGAGATACGCAGCTGGTTCCTGTTCATCCATGCGCGCCAGTTCTAGCAGCTCATTAATGAGATGCTGCATGCGCAACGTCTCTTCCAGCACATGAGCGCTCACGGTCGGCCAATCCGCTTGTTCCGAATGCGTGAGCGCCACCTCCAGTTGGGTGCGAATGGACGTCAAAGGACTCTTTAATTCGTGAGAGGCGTCGGAGACGAATTGCCGTTGCGCCTTGGCCGCCTTCTCCAGCCGGTCCAGCATTTCATTCATGGTGCGTGCGAGGCGCCCCAGCTCGTCCCGCGCCGGAGGTTGAGGGACACGGCGGTCAAGAGTGGTGTGCGCGATAGCCACGACCTGGCGGCGGATCGCCTCAACGGGCTGCAGCGACCTCCCAATGGTCATCCACGATACCAGACCGACAAAGCCAACAAGCAATGGCACGGCGATGAAAAGGCCCGTTCGCAACGCTTCCACGCGCCGATCCACATCGTTCAACGAGGTCACCACAATAGCGCTCACCGGGGTTACGCCATCGGGCCGCAGCATGGTGACGCCAGTCATCAGGCTGCGTTTCCCATACCAAGAACGCACGATATCGCTCTTAGCGGTGCGAGTCGCGAAGATTTTACTCGTGCGGGTGAAGGCCTCTCGTTGATCCTCAAAACAGGTTTCTAGGGCTTGAGTGGTAAAATTGATTTGAATGAAGGGCCGCATCCCCGGCGGCTCTTCCGCCAGCATCGCGCTAAATTCTCGCGGGTTCACCCCCGCCTTCGTGAGGCAATCATCGAGCGCGACGAAGACCTCCTCAAATTCCCGTTGCGCGTCGAGGCCGTCTTTCAGCGGAGGAAATTTGTCTACCTTGGCTATTTTGCGCGGCGGATTGGGATCGGGCGACGTCAATGGAGCGCCGCGGCGATCGTAGAGCACCACGCCGTCGCCTTCGATGACCTGGACAATCGTGCCCGCCTCAAGTCCCGGCAGATTGACGAGGGGAAACAAAACCGGAAACCGCGCGCTGTAGACCGCCAGCAGCGCTTCCTGCATCGCGGTGGTTGTATCGCGGACACGAATTTTCCCGATCAAATGCGACTCGAATATCCAGAGGAAGGACATGGACGCCACGAGAAGCGCTGCGGTCACCACCGCCATGGAGGTAAACGTGAGGCGGACGCGCAGGCTGCGCGTCCAACGCAAAAAAGGACGCCGCATCTTACACCTCTTCCCGAAGGAGCCGATAGCCGACGCCGCGCACGGTCTGAATCGAGCGTCGCCCAAACGGATCGTCTATTTTCCGTCGGAGATACCCCACATACACTTCTACAATGTTTTCATCGCCTTCGAAATCAAAGCCCCAGACATGATCAAGGATCTGTTGCTTGGAGAGCGCTTCGCCGGGGCGCCGCATAAAAAGTTCGAGCAGGGCGAATTCGCGCGCGGTTAAACTTACGGCCGCGCCGTTGCGCGTGCAGGTGCGGCGCGCCGGATCAAGTTCGAGGTCGCCAACGCGCATGATGGTGGGACGCGGGGTCGCGCCGCGCCGCACGAGCGCCCGCAAACGCGCCACCAGCACGAGATAGGAAAAGGGCTTGGAGAGGAAATCATCGGCGCCAATGTTAAGCGCCCGGGCCTCATATTCCTCGCCGTACCTGGCCGTGAGCATCAAGATAGGCGTCCACACGCCTGATTCCCGCAACTTCGAACACACCTCATAGCCAGTGCGCCCAGGCAGCAGAATATCGAGGACAATGGCGTCATACATCCCTTCCTGGGCTTTAAATAATCCTTCCTCCCCGTCAAACGCGCAGTCGACCGCAATCGCCTCTGCCTGTAACCCGCTGCGAATTGCTTCCGCGAGCCGCAGTTCATCTTCAACTAGCAATACTCGCACAGCTGTGCCCTTTCTGCTGGCGCAGACGAACGTTTTTCTCTTTAGCAAGGATGAGCACGCTTGTCACCTGTTCCAGCATAGTGTGGCTCTGGGGTGCAACAATAGAGAAGAATGCCGCCCTCCTGCGCCGGAAGCCCGCTTCTGGCGCAGGCAAGAGAAGCACATAGGCTCTCTCCAGGCGCAGCGAAAAACGCTCTCGCGAAACTTTTCTGCTCTGGCGCTAAGCTCTAGCACGCCTGCCTTGTCTTTCTCATGGACTTAGCCTGATTCGTGAGAGCCGGTCAAGAGACCACGCGCACGCTAACCTGCTGATCCCCCCGGTCACTAACGGTGAAACTTCCAAGGCGCTGAGGTCTATGATGAAAGACGCCTGCTCTGTCGATCTCCCTGAAAATGTTCTCAGGAAACTTCAGGCTCCTCTCAGTCATTGTGTGATAGCGTACCATGCGGTCCTCGGCTTCTTTAGAAAGAGGCATAACAGAGGAGAGAGGGAGAGGGTATAAAACGCGGCGGAGGGGAAGCACCCTGCGATGCTCACCCGCCGCGCCCGGGCGAGGGAAGGCGGATCCTAGCGCAGCGCCGCTCCCATCGGAACAGCAGGGATGAGCAGTGCTGCTGAATTTGAGAGAGTTCTCAATCACTCTTAGGACGTTCCCAGAATATTATCACGCAGGCGGCGTCTCAACTGAGGAGCAAGCGGTATCAGGTGTTCTCTTCATCAGGCTGGGGGGCTCGGAGATGGGACAAGCCATCGTAAGGTGCGTCGTTTGCACGGAGGTGATGGAAGACCTCTCTCCTCTAGAGTATCGCCATCCGGCGAATCGGTAGGGGAGGAAATGGCTGGCAACAGCGCTGTTTTCCCTCCATGGATGGGGAAGGGACAGGGCAAAGACGAAAGAACGCTTTCTTGGAAAAGCGCTGTAATATTGTGGAGGTGAGAAGATGAGAGTAGCGATGGTCAAAACACAGACGGTGGTCGCTAATGCGCTTTCGTACGAGGACGTGTTGCAACCTGTACGGACTGAAGACAACAATGCCAAGTTCCATCCGCTTTTGGTTGAGCAAGTCATTACTGGAGGACAACGCGCCTCGATCCGCTGGAATAGCGAATATCGCTTGTTGCTGGCCGTTCTGCAGGACGCCGTGGCGTGTTGGTTTCGTTACTGCCGTGCGCGCAGCGCGCGCGAGCAGCGCATGTTCCGCGAGATTTATGCGTGGTTTTGGGACAAGGAGCGCGAATGGCTGTATGCCTTCGAGAGCATTTGCGAGCACCTTGATCTGAATCCTGACGCGATCCGCCGTGGACTCATTCGCTGGCAAGCCGCGCCGCTGCAACAGCCGATGTCCGCCTTTCAGATGCGTCGGGTGCGCCGCCACCGGAAAATCCGTCCGCTGTCCGACGGCGAAGATGATTGCGAATTTTGACAATTACCGCTGAAAATGCGGCGGTAAGCACGGCGCCGGACAGACGGCGCGAGCCTCCGCGCCTCTCAGCGCCGCGCCACGCACCGCCGAATACGCTCAACTCCTTCTTGGAGATTCGCCATTGAGGTCGTATACGTGATGCGCATACGCCGCTCCGGCGCAGCGAGGCCGAAATCGCGACCGGGCGTCATCGCCACGCCTGCGTGGAATAACAATTCCTCCGCAAAGGCGAAACTGTCAGGGCGCAGGCGCGAACAATCGGCATAGAGATAAAACGCGCCTGTTGGGGCCACGGGAATAACAAACCCTAACTGCGTGAGAGCCGGCAGGAGGAAATCGCGGCGGCGCTGAAACTCTGCGCGCCGCGCTTCGGTAATCGCCAGAGTCTCGGGGCGAAAAGCCGCCAGCGCGGCGTGTTGCGCCAGGTAGGGCGGACTAATGAACAAGTTTTGCGCCAGTTTTTCAAGCTCACGAAGGTACGCCTGGGGCGCAACGAGCCAGCCGATCCGCCATCCCGTCATCTGAAAATACTTTGAGAAGCTATTGAGCACGAAAATCTCATCCGAGTACGCCAGCGCCGTGGCGGCGTCGCACCCATAGGTGAGGCCGTGGTAAATCTCGTCAACAATCAACCGCCCGCCTCGGGCTTGCGTAAGCGCAGCGATAGCCTGCAGTTCCGCATCCGTGAGCATCGTGCCTGTCGGGTTTGAAGGCGACGCGAGCATGACGACGGCTGTCCGCGGCGACCAATACTCTTCCACCAGAGCGCTGGTCAGCTGGTAGGCGGTCTGCGGGCTTGTGGGAATCAGCACGGCGCGTCCTTCGAGGGTGCGCACGAAATGGCGATTGCAGGGGTAACAGGGATCGCCCATCAACACTTCGTCTCCAGGGGACAGTAACACGCCGAGAGCAAGCAAGAGCGCGCCGCTGCCGCCGGTGGTCACGATGATGCGCTCGGGAGGAACTGCGACATGATACCGCGTGGCGTACCATTCTGAGATGGCCTCACGGAGAGCCGGGATGCCAAGAGCCGGCGTGTAACTGATATTACCCTGTCGCAGCGCTTGCATGCCTGCTGCGATAATCGGCTCGGGGGTGGGGAAATCCGGCTCGCCGACTTCCATGTGAATAATCGATCGGCCTTCCGCTTCCAGTTGACGGGCTTTGGTGAGGAGTTCGACCGCTTCAAAAGCGGCGATTTCAGACATCCGCGCTGCGAGACCGAGGCGGACAGTTTTCTGTGTTGACATAGTGAAGTTGTGAGCCGTGCGGCTATCCAGTAATTTTTGACAACAAGGCGTAGTCGCCCTTTTTGTGGCGACGCCTGAATGGAGCGTCTTTCTTATTGGGGCGCAAGAAGCAAGCGCCAGCAAGGAGCTAGGCGTCTTTCACGGCAAACCCTCGTTGCTTCCATTGCTCAAGCACCTTGAGCGCCTCCGCCGGCGAAACGCCCGCGCGCGCAATCAACCAGCAGGAGACCGGCGCGGCGATCCGCTCCGACGCCCGCGCGGCTTCCCCGGCGAGTTGCAGTAAATCGCGCACCTCATCGCCGGTCGGGGGAGGAACTCCTAATTCAGCGGCAAATCCAGCAAACCATTCTTTGGCGTTCATAGTGCTTGTTGTTAGCATTGAATGT
>DATLYA010000310.1:0-17632 GCA_035575235.1 Candidatus Methylomirabilota bacterium | reverse complement strand
CCCGCCATTGGCACGCACAACATACGATCTATTGCCCACGCGTTGGCTACGGCGCAATGTTTGGGACTGCCGGACCGCACCGTCGAGTTGCAGATGCTGTACGGCATGGGCGACGCCATCAAAGCGGCGCTGGTGCAGCTCGGACAACGGGTGCGCGTGTACGCGCCCTTTGGCGAACTGATTCCCGGCATGGGCTATCTCGTGCGCCGTCTTCTGGAAAACACCTCGAATGATTCGTTTCTCCGCCAGAGCTTTGTGGAACATGTCGCGATCGGCGACCTGCTGCGCAGCCCCGAGGAAGAACGCCGGCAAACCAATGGAACCGCGGCCAATGAGCAGTTGTCTCAGCCTGGCGCATTTGTCAACGAGCCGGAACTCGACTTTGCGCAAGAGGAGCAGCGCCGACGCTTTCAGGCCGCTCTCGCCGATGTGCGTCGGCAATTCGGCCGCACGTATCCGCTCATCATTGAAAACGAAGAGGTCTTCACGCACGCAACGCTGCTCTCGACCAATCCATCACACCCTCAAGAGGTGGTAGGCCAAGCCGCGCGGGCGGACCTTACGGCGGCGGAGCGGAGCGTGACTGCAGCAGTGCGGGCTCTGCCAGCCTGGCGGACAACGCCGGCGGCGGAACGCGCCGAGTTTCTCTTCCGTGCGGCGGCGCTTATGCGCGAGCGGCGGCTCACGCTGGCGGCGTGGGAAGTCTTTGAGGCAGGCAAACCCTGGCGGGAGGCTGACGCCGATGTCTGCGAAGCGATCGATTATCTGATGTTTTACGGTCGTGAGATGCTCCGCCTCGCCCCTCCTCGCCAGTTCAATGAATTGCCAGGGGAAGTGAATACCTACTTCTATCAACCGCGCGGCGTCGCGGTTGTCATCGCGCCATGGAACTTCCCCCTCGCGATTCTCACCGGCATGACCGCCGCAGCTCTAGTCGCCGGCAATACGGTCATTATGAAACCGGCTGAGCAAACGCCAATCATTGCCGCGCAGTTGATGGACATCTTTCGCACCGTCGGGCTCCCGGCAGGGGTCCTCTCATATCTTCCAGGCGTCGGCGAGGAAGTAGGCGAGTATCTCGTGGCGCATCCGCAAACGAACTTGATTGCGTTTACCGGCTCGCTGGCGGTCGGGCTACATATCAACGAAGTCGCGGCGAAAATGGTCGAAGGGCAGCGCGGCATCAAGAAAGTTATCGCCGAACTGGGAGGAAAGAACGCGCTGATCATTGATGACGACGCCGACCTGGACGAGGCCGTGCTCGGTACGGTCGCTTCCGCCTTTGGCTATGCGGGACAGAAGTGCTCTGCCTGCTCTCGCGTGATCGTCCTCGAGCACGTGTATGAGCAATTTCTTAACCGCCTCATAGAGGCTACCCGCAGCCTGATTATTGGCCCGGCAGATCACCCGGCCACATTCGTGCCGCCGGTGATTGATGAAGAAGCCCATCGCCGCGTTCGTGCGTATATTGACACAGCCAGACGCGAGGGACGGGTGGTCGTGGAAATGGAAGGGCCTGAGAGTGGATACTTTATTGGTCCGGTGATTGTCACGGACCTCTCGCCTCGCTCTGTGATCGCGCAAGAAGAAATATTTGGCCCAGTGCTCGCCGTGCTCAAAGCCAAGGATTTCGAGGAGGCGCTCGCCATCGCGCTCGACACTCCCTACGCCTTGACGGGAGGCGTGTTCTCGCGCAGCCCGGCGCATATTGACCGCGCGCGGCAAGAATTTCGCGTGGGGAATTTGTATGTGAACCGGAAAATCACCGGCGCGTTGGTGGGACGGCAACCGTTTGGCGGTCTGGGCTTATCAGGCATCGGCTCGAAAGCCGGCGGCCCTGATTATTTGCTCCAATTCATGGAGCCAAGGGTGGTCACGGAGAACACGTTGCGGCGCGGGTTTGCGCCCAGAACCAACCATTCATCAGTCTAACAGTTTCTCAGTCCAATGATCCTCTGATGGATTGAAGGACGGCTCCACTGCCGCAGGCAAAATCACGCGAAAACACGCTCCCTGGCCCCAGTTGCCGTCCACTTCCACCCATCCGCCATGCGCCTCGACAAACGTTTTGACAATGAAGAGACCCAATCCTGTTCCCTCGTAGCGGCGCGTGGTGGAAATGCGTCGGAATCGCTCAAAGAGAAACGGCATGTCCTGCGGCGCAATGCCCGGTCCGGTGTCGCGTATTTCCGTCACCACCGCATTGTCTTCGACGCGATGAAACATGCGGATCTCAATCTTTCCGGTTTCAGGCGTGAACTTGATCGCGTTGCGCAGCAAGTTGGTAAAGACGCGCTCCACGGCGTTGCGATCAACATTCACGGTCGGCAAATTGGGCGCGATCTCAACGACTAAGGAAAGACAGTGACGACGCACGACGCCGCCATGGAGATTCACCACCAGGCGCAACAGCTCGCTTAAGGATTCGGGCGTTTTGTGCAGCACGAGCTGTCCAGCCTCGACTTTGGCGAGATCTAGATAGTTCCCGATTAGGGAGTTAATCGTTAAGACGTTGTCTTTGAGACGTTGGAGAAAATCGTCCTCTTCGGGCGTCCGCCGATCAATCGTTTCCTCCGTTAACAAATCCACATACCCCAGAATGGACGCAAGGGGGTTTTTAATATCGTGCGTGAGCATGGCGACAAAATCAGCACGCTGCCGCTCCAACGCTTTTCTCTCGGTGATATCGCGAGAGATACCCATCATCCCGACGATTTTTCCCTCCGCATCGCGAAGGACGGACGCGGAGACGGAAGAAGGAAAGACCGTTCCATCTTTTCGCCGATTCAACACTTCAGTGGTGTACCGCCCCTCTCGGGTCAGCAAGTCTCGCATGGGCGCGTGTTTTTCCGCATCGGCGTAGAGGATATCCACAGGTCGCCCGAGCACTTCGGCTTTGCTGTAGCCAAAGGTCCGCTCAGCCGCAGGGTTGAACTCGATAATCTTCCGCTCGGCGTCCGCCGAAATAATCATATCGTTGGAGCTTTGAATAAGCGTCTCCGCATATTCTTTGGCGGCGCGCAGTTCCGCCTCGGCGAGTTTTTGTTTGGAGATGTCCCGGGCGATAGTGGAGAAAAATTCAATCGGTCCTTCAGGAGTTGACCGGTGCGCCATGAGCAGTTGCGAAACGGGGATTTCCCGTCCATCGTGCGTTAACATCGCCGTCTCGCCACACCACACCCCGTCTCGTAAGACAATGGGTAAGACTTCACTCAATAACCGACGCACCCATTCCGGATGGTAGTCAAAAATCACCATCTTTCCAGCAGGCTCATGGTCCGTCAGCCCAGCCAGGCGTCGGGCCGCACGGTTCAAATAAAAGGCGCGGCCATTGAGGTTGGCGATTCCGACAAAATCTGGCGTGGCGTCCAGAAGAGCCGTCAGGCGCTTTTGTTCTTCCGCGGCGTGTTTGTAATTCTGCGCCTCTTGCTCCAGACACGCCACACGCTCGCGCAGCACTCGCAGTTCAGCCAAGAGCTGCTCTTTAGACTTCTGTTCGTCTTTCATGCTCCCTACTTACCCGTTCTTTCAAGCGTCTCGTCCTCTTCAATTAGACAAGATTTTATAGGGAGACTGCAAGTGAAAGATAGCAAACACCGGTAGATAACTGTTCGCTGGGTTAGAAGGGGCGAGGCGACCTCACCCCTACACATGCGGGGGTTCTCAGTTTCTTCAGAGGGCGTAGCAGGAGCTACATCATGCCGTGACGAAACCGTCCTAGGACGCAACCACCGGATTTTCCAATACGCCAACCTTGTCCAGCTCGATGCGCACGGTGTCGCCGGGTTTGAGGAACCGCGAAGGGTTGCGAAACCAGCCAACCCCCGCCGGCGTGCCGGTGGAGATAACATCCCCCGGCTCCAACGCAAAGATATGCGAGAGGTAATCGATTAAATAGTTGACATTGAAAATGAGATGCTTGGTGTTGGAATGCTGCATCTCCTCGCCGCTGACGATGGTGCGGATATCGAGCGAGTGCGGATCAGGAATTTCGTCGCGGGTGACAAGCACGGGACCCATCGGCGCAAAGGTGTCGAAGGACTTTCCTGCCGTCGGGCTGCTGCGCTGCTGATAATCACGCCCACTGACATCGTTACAGATCGTGTACCCGGCAACATAGTCCAACGCTTCCCGGCTCGAGACATCCTTCGCACGCTTGCCGATCACCACGGCCATCTCGCCTTCGAAATCCACCATACTGGTGACCAATGGCATGCGAATGGCCTCGCCTGGACCGATCACGGCGGACACCGCTTTTGTAAAAATCATCGGATACTTTGGCAGCTCTCGTCCGCCTTCCGCCGCGTGATCCGCATAGTTGAGGCCGATGCCAATGATCTTGCCGGGACGCGGCACGGGCGCCAGCAGCCGCGCCTCTTTCAGCGAGATCGCCGTTCCACTTTTGGCGACCGCTTCTCGCGCCCGCGCCACGCCTGCATCTCCTAACTGTAACAACGCCACCATATCCGCGGGCAGATCGCCGCCAGACGCAGCCGGGAGATCAAGAAGGCCGTTATTCGTTAAGGCGCCGATGCTGCGTTGACCATTGCGTTCATACGTCACAAGCCGCATGGGAGGTCTCCTTGTTCTGAAAGGTCTTGACTTGCAGGCCCTTGTACCACACTTGATGAGACCAAAGCGAGGACGCCCTATCAAGCGTCGAGTACCGAGTACTGAGTGCTGAGTAACGAGCAGGGAATGTGGACGGTTGCAATGCGAGGGCTTTTTGTTTGTGGTGTAGAGGAGGCGTAGAATTGAAGAAACAGCTCACTATCATTCTTTTCTGCATGAGTCTGATCATCTTCGTGCTCCCTCTGCCTTTCATCGAAATCACCAGCGGGCATGAGGCGCGTGAAGGCATCCGCCTGCGCGCCATACAGGCAAGCGGCGATTGGTTATTCTCGGACGTGCTGCGTAAACCGCCGCTGTACTATTGGTTGAGCGGGCTCATTGCCTACGTACGCGGGGGAATGGTGGACGCGCTCTCCCTGCGGCTTCCTTCTGGTATACTTGCGACCGTCGGCGTTATGGTCGTGTTTGCGGCAGGCCGCTATCTCGTCACGTCTACGGGCGCCGTATGGGCGGGATTCATCCTCCTCACCTCGCCCTTGTATGTGCAGCAAAGCCACAGCGGACGCACGGATATGACGCTGAGTGTCTTCGTCGCGTGTAGTCTGCTCGTCTTCTTCCGCCTGTACACTGCCTACTGGCGTCAGGGTCAAGACGCCCGCTGGCGCGCGTATTGTTTCTATTGTTTACTCGCGCTCACCGTCTTGAGCAAAGGGCCGGTTGGACTCATTCTGGTATTCTTGCCAATCGTGAGTTTTCTCTTTTGGCGCCGGGACTGGTCAGTGCTGCGGCCTCTCCTCCAACCAGGACCGCTCCTCGTTTTCACCTTTTTGTGTGGGGGTTGGTACCTCAGCGCCTTGTGGAGCGCGGGCGAGGAGTTCTGGCGCACGCAGATTATGGAAGAAAACGTCTCGCGCTTCATCGGCGGGATCGATCGCATGTCCCCTTTGTATTATGTCGGTCCGCTCTTCGGCGAGTTAGCGCCGTGGAGCCTCGTGCTGCCCTTCGCGCTGTGGCGAGCCGTCAAAGAGCGGACGAGCGTGGAAGGACCTTTTTTTCTTGCTCTCTGGTGGCTATCTATCGTGCTCTTTTTTCAGCTGGCGCTCTACAAACGGGCCCGTTACCTTTTGCCAGCGGTTCCGCCAACCGCGTTACTCGTGGGGTGGTGGTGTGCGACCCAGCTGCCGGTCGTGTTCAAGCAGGTACAAGATACCCCGTGGTGGAAGCTGACGCTTACCCTCGCTTCTCTCTTTGCCTGTTTAGGACTGCTTCTCGGCGCTCTTCTCTTAGTTGGAGTCCAGAACCTTAGCCTCTTTTCCTGTAAGGCGCTGACCCTCGCCCCCATACGAGAAGTTCGCGACCACGCAGAATCCTATTGCTCATGGGTATCGTCCCACTTCTGGCTTGCTCAGGTGTGGTTTTACCTGTTTGCGTTTTGTGTCGCCTTCGCATTTGGTTTTCTGTGGCGAAAACGCTGGGAGCACTCACTCGCCATGTTTATTATCGCACTTGTGCTTATCTACTCGGCCTTGTATCCCTCCTGGCTGATCGTCACCAGCTGGATGACCTCGCCGCGTCCATTTGCTCATCGTATTGTCAAACAGTTAGACAGCAATCAGTCTGTTAGCTTTATTGAACCCTATGATGAACGCGGCGTGCCGGTGTTGTTCGCGCTGCAAGATGAAAAGAAGTTAGTGGCGGTCCACTGGCCGTGGGGTGCGCCGCAACCTCCCTTGTCGAGCGGCTATTACTTGGTGACAGACGATAGAAGAAAAGATGTGCTGGCCAGCACGATAGGAACGTGGACAGAGGTGTTGCGCGACACCAGTCTGACGGCATGGCGGATTGCGTTGTTTTATTATGAGGCGCCGTCTTTGTAGACTGGGCTTGCGCATCAAGGACAACCGTGTAGACAGGGCGCTGGGAGCCGATCCGCATAACTCTCAACTTGTTGCTCGCCGCGCTATTCAAATCCCCCCCTCGGCTCCGCCTTCGTCGCCCCCTTTGACAAAGGGGGCCGCCAGACACGCAGCGACTGGCGGGGGGATTTTTATCCTCGGACATGCTCGGAGGAGGTTATTCGGATAGCCGCCTACATAGTACGCAACCTATTCCGCTCCACCTTGCCCATAGTGTTGCGTGGGATGGCGTCGAGGAAACGATACGCACGCGGACGCTTGTACGGCGCTAGATCTTTTTCCGCCCTGGCGCGCAGACGTTGTTCCAGCGCAGCGGCGTCTTCCCCCGCCCTCGGCACGATAAAGGCTGCAATACGCTCGCCCAGATCGGAATCAGGCATCCCTACCACGGCGCATTCGGCTACGCCGGCGTCTGCTTCCAGCACCGCTTCGACTTCTCCTGGTGTGACATTTGTGCCGCCAACAATGATCAGTTCTTTCATGCGCCCAAGGATCGATAAGTATCCATCTTCAGAAAAAGCGCCGAGGTCGCCAGTACGGAACCAATGGCCAAAAAACGCCGCAGCGGTCGCCTCAGGGTTGTTCCAGTACCCACGAAACACATTCGGCCCGCGCACCCAAATCTCTCCAGTCTCGCCAGGCTCCAGACGCCGCAATGTTTGCGGATCAAAGATCCCGACCTCCACTCCAGGCAATGGCAAACCCACACTGCCCGGCTTTTGTTTGCCATGCAGCGGATTCGAGGTGTTGATCGCCGTCTCGGTCAATCCGTACCGCTCCACCAGAGTGAATCCGAAGCGTTCCTGGAACCGGCGGAACGTTTCCGGCGACAGCGGCGCGGAGCCGCACGTGAGCAGCCGGACGGAGGAGAGATCAAAGTCGCCCTCCACATCGAGCATACGGTGATACATCGTAGGCACGCCCATGAACAGAGAAATCCGGTGCTGACCAAACGCCCCTAACACCACGGCAGGATCAAACCGTTCGAGCAGCACGGCGGCATTGCCCACGTAGAGCGTCCCATACAGGCCAAGTCCTAAACCATGCAGATGATGCGGCGGCAGCGCGTGCAACAATCGGTCAGCCTCGGTCATCTCCCAGGTATCGATGAGCAGCGCGTGCAGATTCGCGCCTAAATTGCCGTGCGTCAGCCCCACGCCTTTGGGTGTTCCCGTGGTGCCGCTAGTAAATAAGAGCAACGCCAGATCATCATCACGTCGCTCGACCGGCTCAGGGCCAGGGCGATGTGCGGCAAGCACCTTGTCCATCGACTCGGTATCAAACGGCAACTCCTCTTGGTGTCCGACGATCCACCACGGCCCGCGCACGGTGGAGGTAATCTGCGGCGAGCGCGCGACGGTCTCAGCATGCGTAATGGCCAGGCGCGCTTCGGCCTTCTCCAGCACGGCTTCGGTCTCACGCGCCGTCAACGCAGGGTTGAGCGGCACGACTCCGGCGCCCACGCCTAGGACCGCAAGATGCGCCGTCACCAGACCAGACGATTTGCCGAGCGACAACGCCACGCGGTCGCCCGGACCAACGCTGGCGGCGCGCAGCGCCGCCATCCACTGCGAGGCCTCCTCTTGCAGCGCCCCTCGTGTTTGCCGCCATGTTACTTGACCATTCGCTTCAAGACGCTCCAGCACGACACGGCCAGAGTCTTTTCCTAGATGTTTCCAAAAATGTTGCGCAAGATTCATCACGACACTCGTCTTCCTCGTCAGTGTACGATCAGGGCTCAGCGATCACTAGTTTTTGTATCGTAGGACTCTAGCGGAAGACCGTTGTCCTGAAAAGCTGCAAGAATTTCGCCCTGGTAGGGCCTTTTCGTTAGTGTCAACCTAGGCGCTGCGCACGCCTTTTGTTCTCCTTCGTCTTGAGGGAAAGGCTGAGCCGTGGCGCGCGGAGCCCGAAAGGAAACTGACGATCGCTGCTTAGGCGGCGACGATCTCTATATGAGCATTGTAGCCAAGTTTCTTGAGTAGACTTTCGCAGTCATCCCCCGTCAGTCCAAAGGCCTGTACGTCGGCTACACCAAGGCGAGCAACCACATCACGAATAGCATCGAAATGCGTCTCCTCGAAGTCAGCGTCCATCATGGCCGAGTGAGCCCACGCCACCAGATCCTCAAAAGACACCTGATGGTGTAAATAGGCTTCCAGTTTACGAGCCACCATTTCGCGAGAAAGTTGCATCGCCTATCCTCCCTAAACTTTCCGGTGACCTTTGTCCAGCGGGTATTTTTCATGAATCTCGACAAGTTGACCCTTCTCATCATAGATTTCCTGCCAGAAGCGTACAGTCTCCTCGTTCATATCGACCTCTTTCAGATAACGAGCTGTCCAGCCAAGCCGCCCGGCGACATCGAACCAGTAGCGTCTGCCGCCGCTTGGCAGTTCGTCCCAGCGACCAAATTTCCGTTCGTTCTGCGACCGAGTGCTTAATTGTCTCGCTCTCCTCTTTCCTTCCTTCAACAGATCGAGGCCGACGAGTTGACTGCCCACTGCTCACTTACGTTCTCAAGCCGCACTGGTCTTGCACCGAGAGTGAGGAGGTTGGCGTTTTGATCGTTTTCCAGAGTTAGCAGAGGTTTTCCCTGGCGCAGCAGCTCACAGCAGAATTGTTCAGTTTTACTCTCAGGGGCGGCATGGGCAACAAAAACTTTCTCGGCGAGGGCAGCAACGAACTCATTCCGTTTTTGTGCTAAACCCGTGGTTGCACGGCGAGTTTTTTCCGTAAAGGGAGAGAGAATCAGCAAACGACCCTCTGCGAGAGGAGCCCTCCACTCAGAAGGGACGCGCATTCTTTCCAGACTGCGGGCAGGGCAAACGACAATCGGTTGCGAGCCTCGGAGAAGGAAGGTCAGGCATTCTTTCTCCATCGGCGAGTGGAAACCGCTGATAATGGACACGTTGGCGTCACGTAAAGCTCGCGCCAAATCATAGGTCTGGAGAATGATTTCGCCAGGACATTTGATCGAACAGAAAAAGCCCAGTAGCTGCTTTTCCAATATTGCCATGTTGCCGATGGCCCAGACACGCGGGAACAGAGCCGCTTTGTCACTGACGCGAAGGGCTGGCGGAAAATTGGGAGCGGTGGATTCGAGGACAGCGACGGCAAAAGGCATTATCCCGTGATTCCTTATTCAAATCCTATTAGCAGGAAGCTGCTAATAGGTGCTAATAGAAGTCACGGCAGATAGTAGCGCGCCCAGCGGCGCGCCGCCACGAGCAGCTTTCACCTCCACATTGTCCAATTCGCTGCACCGACGCTGCACGTCAGTCACAAGCTGGCGTAAGTCCTCAAGCGTCACTGCTTACCCTTTTGCGTCGGTTGAGAGCGCTTAAAAAGGAGAGGAAAGTTGTCATTGCGAGCGCAGCGAAGCAATCTTTGTCCTCTACGGAATACTTTCGAGGAAAAGTTGTCAGGCGAAAGCGAAAACATCCAACGGCACAGTTCGCACCGGTTGCCCCGCGCCGTGCACGAACTGGCGGATTCTCTCAGTCGTCTCACGCGAGAATGTTGCTTCGCCACATCGTTCACAAACTTGCGCCGGGATCTGCTCGACAAGCACCCGTCTTCCTTCTACGGTAAAGACTTCATTCACGAAGTCAGATTTTGCCGACGTATTCCCGCAGACGTGACACCTAAACATGGCTACCTCCGGGTTCGATAATCAAGCCACTCGCTCAGGTCTGGCTCATATATAGTGATGATCTTCGTCAAGTCTGTTTCTGCAAACGATACTTGGAAGTGCAGGGGACATCCAGCAGCGGTGAAGCCAAGCAACAATCCGCTGGGTGAATACTTATCGTCCGGATAGTCCTCAATGAGCTCAGCGTGCACACCGGCCTCTCGGATTTCCTGTTCGCTGATATTGCGCTCCACGACTCGACGAAAGGCATGCCGGCTAAACCCGAACGCACCTGTCACCAGTTGCTTTCGGATGTCCTCCAGCGTTTTCATCACCCCTTACTTTCCGCTTGTTGTCCCATACGGTATTTGAGGTCGTGGTTGAGTCTGTAAATTGCTGTATTTTAATCGTTAACCGTAAACTGCATCTCTCTCGGGTCCCCTACCACCTTCGAAGCCTGCATAATTTCAAACCCTACTACGCCCCCATCATAGCCAAAGTCGGCAATGACTCCGGGTCTGATCTCATCGCTTTCTTTAATACGTTCATCACGCAGCGTAATGGTCAACGAATCGGTTTCTTTATCGTAGATGACTTTCATAACACTTCCGGACCATCATCGTTGGCTTGCATGCAAGATAGTGACCCCGATGATCTCCTCACCCTCATAGCGAATGATCACATCATCATCCGTCAGTTCGCTATCCGTCGCATGGCTCGGTTTCTTGAAGTTGATGTACAGCACATCCGCCTCGGCATCGTACGACGACCACAGCGAGCCCTGAGGAGTTTGTTTGACGACGGGAAGAAGTTTCAAATATTCCTGCACATTCGCTAGGGCCATACTTGTTTCCTTTTCTCGAAAGAGCGTAGCTTGCTGGTTGAGAATGCAGTAATCACAAAACCATCATCCACCAATTCACGGTAGACAACAACCAGCGATTTCCCAGTCTCCAACTCCCGCAAGGCCAAGAGTTCTCCTGCTTTTCCCTCAACGATGCGCTCCGGCTCCGCTACAGTTTGGAGCACCTCCTGCCGTAAGTCAGCTAGCTCACCATGCTCCTCAACAATGTGCGCCCAGCGCTCATCCGTCAGACGAATCGGGACACCATTCTTGGAAGGAATAATCGAGATCATTCCCCTTCCTCCTCACCCGCCTCCGCCCCCATACGGTACTTAATCAGGACTTACGCTTGCAGGCAGAAAGTAGCCTGTTACGGTCATGATTACCAAGAAGCAGTATGTCGAGTATCTGGTGAGCACGCCCAAGAACTGCACCTGCACCTATTTGGCTGAGCACCTATAGGGACGCTACAGCAAGATGTGGATTTTCAGAGGAACCAGTATACTCACGGACAACTCAGAGGAAAGGGAGCCCAGGAGCAACGCTGTTGAGTGAGACGGATGACCAAGAAGCCGTGCGCCGCTATAAGGACATGAAAGTGAAGGGCCATGAACGCCAACGGTATCATGCCCTGATCCTTGTGCATCAAGGGTATAGCTAGCGGGAGGTGGGAGAGATGGTGCTGGTGGACGAGGAGACGATCCGGCGCTGGGTGCAGCAGTACCACGAGCGGGGCTTGGCCGGGCTGCGCAATGATCCGCAGTGGGGGGGCGAGCATGGGCAGCGGGAGCTGGGTCCGGAGCAGGTGGAGGAACTCAAGCGGCTCCTGGGCGAGGAAGCCATGCCGGGGACGCAGGTGGGGAGGGGGTGGACGAGCAAGGCGGTACGGCAATTGCTTGAGGAGCGCTTTGGGATCACGTACAGCAAGAGTGGGGGACGGAAACTCTTTGCGCCTATGGGCTGGAGTTATCAGCGCGGGCGCAAACTCTACATGCGTCGGGACCCGATCGACCAGGCGCGCTACAAGTGGGAGACGCAGCGGGCGTTGGCCAAGTACGCGCGCAATGGGCAGCCCGTGGTGCCCTTAGCCAGCGATCAGAGCAAAGTATATTTGGAAGGGCCGCTGGGGCGGCGCTGGAAGCCGAGGGGGCAGCAACCGGTGGTGGCGGACGGGGCGCGGCAGAAGCAGGCAGAGAATTTGTATGGGGCGGTACATTTGGGCACGGGCGCGGAGGTGGCCCCGTTTGCGATTGATTGGCAGGACAGTGGCGCCACGATCCGGTGGTACGAGCTGCTTTTGGAGGCGTGTCCACAGGGCCAGATTCTTCTCTGGCAGGATCAAGCGCCCCATCACACCAGTGCAGAGGGGGAAGAGTGGTTAGAAGCCCAGCCCCGGATCGAAGTGATTGCCTTTCCGCAATACACCCCAGAGGAGAATCCGAAGGGGGCCACGTGGAAGGATCTGAAGGAAGAAGTGAGTCATCATCATTGTCCCCCGACGCATTGCTCAGGATAGTTGAGCAAGTCAAAGAATACGATGTGGAACCGCTGCCCAGACGCCAACGCGGGCGCCCCCCCTACCTTCTCGGGCCGAGCCTTTCTGCTTTTGGCCGTTGTGGCGGTGGTGCTGCGCACCTTCAAGCCCCAGGAACTGCGCACGCTGTTGGTCAAAGCCCCCCCTTTGCGCCAGACCTTGGGGTTGGTCCGGGTCCCCCATCGCCGGACGATTGAACGACGGTTGCCCACCACGCTGCCGGAGGCGGAAGCGCAAGTGCAGGCCTTGGGCCAGCAAATTCTGCTTGAGGTGGAGTCTGGTCCCGATGAGCCCCAGGCGTCGGCGATTGATGGACGCCTGCACCAAGCCCAAGGGCCCCTCTGGCCTGCCCGCGACCGCGAGCAAGGCCGGGTCCCCGCCGGCTTGCGCAATGTGGACCTCGAGTCGGCGTGGTCCAAGAGTGGGTATCGCGGCTGGGTGCAAGGCTATCGTTTGGTGCTCCAGGGCCTGGTCTTTCCCACACCCGTGCCCCTCTTGGCCCGCTGGTGTCCCACCGCGGTGGGAGAAGGCGCCGTGCTGCAGGAGACCCTGGCCGCGGACCAACTCCCGGTTACAGAACTTTTGCTGGGCGATTCGACCTTTGGCGGGGCCGACCTGGTGGCGATCTGTGCCCAACACGGCGGCTGGTTGCTCACGCCCCCGCAGTTGCCCCTCTCCCCCGCCTCGTGAAAGCGCGACCTCTATGCCTATCGGCGCGAGACGATCGCGTTGCTCTTTCAGCGCATTATGCAAACCTGTGACCTCAAAGCCTGCCCCGCCAAAGGGTTGGCTCGCAGGGGGACCTTTGTCAGTGCCTGTGTGTGGCTCTATCAAGTGCTCTTTCTCGACAACCATCGGCACCACCGCCCCCTTGCCCAGATTAAGGAGTTTATCGATGAAGCCCGCGGGCGGATCGCAGCCTGAATTGCGCGCAGACTTCACATAATTGCCTAAACCGTAGCGGGGCAAGGTCAACTTGTTGATCGTATCAACGATAAGAGCAGAATAGAGGAGCGCATACTGGTCGTGCGGGTCTTTGTCGTTGATGGTGAATGTGAGCGTTTGGGGAACGCGAGTAGGGAAGTATGAGCGGGCGCCGTCGGCGAACGTCAAATATTTGCGCCCGGTTCGTGGATCGGTTTCCGCGTCGTTCTCCTGGATAAAGCTGCGCGTGCGGCGGACAAGATAGAGTCGCATCAATTCACGCCAGTCATTTGCATATTCGCTCTTCTCAAATGCCGCCAGCGAACGGACGGCACATTGATAACGGCGAATGAACTCAGTCTCACCAAGGTCTCGCAGTAAGTTCTCCGGACGGATGCCAACATTCGTATCTTCAGGAACGAACAGCCGCAATTGATTCGATAGATCGATGTAGGTTTTGTTGTACGGGATGGCCGAGAGCAGGATCACTTTACTCTCATTCTCACGGAGGTATTCCTGAATGGCTCGATAGCGTTTGCCCTCACGATTCCGCAAATTATGGCTCTCATCGATCAATACAAGTCGGTACCGCCGGAGTTTTGGCAATTCGGCAATGGCTCGGCTAATGGAAAGCACCTTGGCGCGCAACCGGTACTGTGCACGATAGTCCTCCCACATCGGGACAAGGTTTTTGGGACAGATGACAAGCGTTTCCAGGTCGTGATCATCTTCAAAGATGCGGGCGACTGCAGTAGCCATTAACGTCTTGCCGAGCCCGACCACGTCGCCGATGAGCACTCCGCCACGCTTGTTCAAGTGATGCGCCGCGATTTTCACCGCCGCGACCTGGAACTCGAAGAGTTTCTTCGTAAAGTCACGCGGCAACTTAAACTCAGAGAGACCGGCACGAGCCTCCTGCGAGAGATGATACGCCATCTTGAGGTACACATAATAAGGAGGAAGGGTCTCTTTTCGCGCCCAGCTCTCGTCGATAATGGCCAGCAGTTCATTAGAAATATCGACGCACCAACGGTCGTTCCAGCGATCCTCAAACCACTGGGCGAGTTTCCGGCAGGCGTCATAATCAAGAACGTCGATGTTCAATTCACCCTGTTGCGAGAGGCCGGCGAAGGTTAAGTTGCTACTGCCAAGGTAGCCAACCGTCGGGCTGATGGGATCTGGGCGAAAAAGTAGATCCAACTTAGCGTGGAGCGGGTGTCGTAAAAACAGTTTGACGACGACCTTGTTGGCGCGAATCTGGTCGGCAAGACGGCGAAGCCCTCTTTCATCCTCATTCGTTGGAACTCCAACCATGAGTTGCCGGCGAAAATCTTCCGCCAGCTTCTTCTTCAGACGAATCGCCGTCTGGTTGTCAATGTCGTTGCCATCCCTGAATACACTTAGCGCCGCGCTGAGATCTTCCTGTGGCAGCCGCTGCATCCCTACCAGCAGGCGGCAGCACTGTCCCGGTCCTCCCGACCAACGATCAACATAGTCATCAATGGCTTTCCAGCCGCGCAGGTTAAAGTAACCGACGCAAAAGTCTGCTCGCTGCAATAAACAGAGGGTTTCCTTCAGCGCCGGAAGCAAAGATTGGTCAATGTTGTCGAAGATGCGCGGCATGTTTCCTCGGGTTCAAATCATTGTAAATTACAGCCACCACGTACCCGCGCTTGCAACTTTCGTCAAGCAGAGGATGCTCCCCAAGCTGTTGACAATCGCCCGGCAATCATGCAATACCGCCCACGAGCCTACTGTATTACTTCCTCAAGGGGGACCGCTCATGCTGCGCGAAGCTTACTCCAGAAATCGCCTCGCATCGTTGCAAGCGCAAGTCGCCTACGCCGAACGGCTCAAACAGGTCATTAACCGCATTCATGCCGCAAAGGACCTGGATCAATTATTCATCGAACTGCATGACGAAATCCTCAGCCTGTTCGACGCCCAACGGTTCGCGCTGTATGCAGTTGACTATGACAAGAAAGAAGTTTACTCCCGCTTCTCGGACCTCGATAAAGTGCGGGAAGTGCGCGTGCCGCTGAGTGATCACAGCATTGTCGGTTTCGTCGCCCGCAATTGCCTGAAGGTCAATGTCGCCAACGCCTATGATAAGGCGGAACTGGCGGCTATCAGCGCCACGCTGGCGTTCGATAGCTCATGGGATCAACGCAGCGGCATGCGCACGCGACAGATGCTCACGGTTCCCGTGTCCGGGCCCAATCACGTCTTGACCGGCGTGATGCAAATTATCAATAAAAAAAGCGCCGAACGGTTTACGCCGGAAGACGAAGACAAAGCGCAAGAGCTTGCCCAAACGCTGGGCATCGCTCTACAAAAACACTATCAACTTGCGCAACGACGGCCCTCGCGGTTTGACGGGCTCATCGCCACGGGCGTGCTTACCCAAGCCGAGCTGGATACAGCTATTGCCGCCGCACGGACAATGCAACAATCGATCGAAACAATACTGATGGAAACCTACGGCGTGAGTCGGCGTGCGTTAGGCGAGTCGCTGAGCGCTTTCTACAAATGTCCTTTCCTCGAGCCGGACGAGCAAGTGGCGATTCCACAAACGCTGCTGCGCAATATCAATGTCAATTATTTGAAAGCGAACTACTGGCTGCCGCTGCGCGCCACCGACAAAATGATCGAAGTGTTGATCGATGATCCTTATGCTTTTCAAAAAGTACAGGATGTGAAACGGTTGTTTCCCCGCCAGGAGATCAAATTGTTTGTCGGTCTTCGTGAGGACATCGAGCGCGTGCTCAACGGGTTAGGTACGGATCGTGGTGTGGACGCCCGTAAAGAAGCAAAGGAAGCGGCGACACAGCCGCGCCTGGATGAAAACGCGAACGTCATCGTGCGACTTGTCAATCAGATTATCCTCGACGCCTATAAAATGGGCGCGTCGGACATTCACCTGGAACCGTACGGCGAGAAGCAGGAAATGCTGATTCGTTTCCGCATCGACGGACGCTGTCATGAGTACAAACGCCTCCCGGCGGATTACCGCCGTCCGTTAGTGTCGCGGCTTAAGATTTTGGCGCATCTCGACATCGCCGAGCGGCGCAAGCCGCAGGACGGCAAAATGAAGTTCACTCTGCCCGACCGCGAGATTGAGTTACGCATCGCCACCATTCCTACGGCGGGTGCGGAAAATGAAGATGTGGTCATGCGGTTGCTTTCCTCAAGTGAACCGATACCGCTTGACCATCTTGCCATGTCCGCGCGCAATCTCCAGGAGTTCACAAAACTGCTGGAATGGCCGCATGGCATGATTCTCTGTGTCGGTCCCACCGGTTCAGGCAAGACGACGACCTTGCACTCTGCGCTGCAATACATCAACACGCCGGACCGGAAAATTTGGACCGCCGAAGATCCGGTGGAAATCACGCAGTATGGCTTGCGTCAGGTGCAGGTGCATCCGAAGATTGGGTTTCACTTCGCTGCGGCGATGCGCGCCTTTCTCCGCGCCGACCCAGATGTCATTATGGTCGGTGAGATCCGCGACCGTGAGACTGCCGAAATCAGTATTGAGGCGTCGCTCACGGGGCATTTAGTGTTCAGCACTTTGCACACCAACAGCGCCGCCGAAACCGTGACGCGCCTGCTGGAAATGCGTATGGACCCGTTTAGTTTCGCTGATGCGTTGCTTGGCATTCTGGCGCAACGGCTGGCGCGTACGCTTTGCGCTCAGTGTAAGCAGCCGTATCACCCGACAAGAGATGAGTACAACGCCCTGGCGTTTGCCTATGGCGAAGCCGCTTTTGCAGAATTAGGCGTCGCCTACGACGCTACGTTTACATTGTATCGCCCACAGGGTTGTGAGGCGTGTCACAAAACCGGCTACAAAGGCCGGATTGGTTTACACGAGCTTTTGGTCGCTACGGAGGAGATTAAAGACCTCATTCATGCGCGAGCGCCGGTGGCGGAACTGGTGAAGGTCGCCATAGCGCAGGGCATGACCACGCTGGTGCAGGATGGCGTCCAGAAATGTCTGCAGGGGTGGACGGATTATAAACAGGTAAAAGCGGTGGCGATGCGGTGACGAAAACGAACTTGCCCGCGTCCGTGAATATGTCCTGCACAATCCGCGGCAATGGGCGGTAGACCGGGAAAATCCTTCCAGGCGTTTCATCACATGACCTGCTGAAAGATGGCGGGTATCGCGCACGATTCTTTCCGTTGTGTGCATAAAAAATCCTGGA
>DATLYA010000309.1:0-14815 GCA_035575235.1 Candidatus Methylomirabilota bacterium | reverse complement strand
CCAGATGTCGCCGTTGCTGCCGCCATATTTTTCCGGATAACGAATGCCGAGAAACCCAAGTTCTCCCATACGCCGGTACAGCGATTTAGGGAATAACTCTTCTTCTTCCCAGCGATCAATATGCGGCAGCACTTCTTTGTTGACAAAGTTGCGGACTTGCTCACGGAAGATTTCGTGCTCTTCAGTGAAGTAACGGGAATGCGCAGTCAGTGCAGCCAAATACAGCCTCCTGCTAGTTCGTAGCAACAGTAGACGGCAAAAAATCGACGGTCAAGCACCTTACTGCCGTTTAGCGTCTCGAGTTCCGCAGTCTCGCGTCAACATGAAGAAACAGTTTTGACTCCTTAACCCTGGCCCCTAGACTCTAGACGGCTTACAAAACGTATCCGCCATTCGGACTTAACACCTGCCCTGTAATATACCCTGCCTCCTCGGAGGCCAGGTACAAATGAGCATAGGCAATGTCCTCAGGTGTCCCGAGCTTACGCATGGGAATTCGACGCAGGAAATAATTCATCACTTGTTCCGCTGTGGTGCTGGAAATATTGCCGGCAACGGTCGCCCCCTCAGCACGCCCCTGCGTTGCTTGAACAATGTTGTCGATCAGTCCAGGCGCGACCGCATTCACCGTAATGCCGGAGCGGGCAAATTCTAACGCCAGTGAACGGGTAAAACCAATGATCGCCGCTTTCGCGGCAGCGTAATGAGCGTTTTGCGGACCGCCTTCCATGCCGGCGACGGAAGCCGTGTTAATAATCCTTCCCCAACTCGCGGCAATCATGTCGGCAATGACAGCTTGTGAACACAGGAATGTCCCTTTCATATGGACGTCCAGCATCCGCTGCCATTCTTCGGGAGCAATAGCAAGAAAATTTTTAATCTGCGCAATGCCGGCATTATTCACAAGAATAGTAATCGGACCAAACTGCTTGCGCGCCGCAGCCGCCATCGCCTCTACTTCTTCTTTTTTCGCCACATCCGCACGGAAAGCGATGGCCTTTTTTCGCCGAGACCTTCCGTTGATTTCTTCGGCCACCGCTTCAGCACGCCGCTGGCTAATATCCGTCACGACCACCCTGGCGCCCTCTTGCGCAAAAAGCAGCGCGGTGGCTTTTCCCAAGCCCGAGCCAGCGCCGGTGATAATGGCGACCTTCCCTTTCAACCTCATGGTTAGCACCACTTCATGTAGAGTCCCCCATTGGGACTGATGATTTGCCCAGTCAAAAATCCCGCCTCTTCGGAGGCAATGTAAGCAACCGCATAAGCAATATCTTCGGGGCGCCCAAGGCGGCGCATCGGAATACTCTTGGTCATCCGCTCGACCCAACGCTCCGGGTTTTCGTGCACCATCGGCGTATCAATGACGCCAGGGGCCACAGCATTCACGGTAATGCCCGTGCGCGCCAGTTCACTCGCCATAGCGATAGTCAATCCCGCAATCCCAGCCTTCGCCGCGCAGTAATGCGCTAAACGCACCCCGCCAGTACGCGCTCCCACCGACGAGGTGCAGATCAACCTTCCCCAATTGCGGGCGCGCATGCCTGGCAGCACGGCGCGAAAGCAATTGTAAGCGCCATTGAGATGCACGTTGAACATGCGGTCCCACTGTGCTTCGGTAAGCTCCGTAAACGGCACAAGTTCAGCAATCCCCGCATTACTGAGTAAGACGTCAACCTTACCCAACTCAGTGTGCGCCGTGGACACTGCCGTTTCGACTTCGGCAAGGTTTGTGACGTCTACGCGCAAAGCCAGCGCACGCCGTCCCATCGCAACGATTTCATTTGCGGCAGTTTCCGCTCCAGCAAGATTGATGTCGCAGAGCACAACATCCGCCCTGCCTTGCGCAAGCACCTTTGCCGTTGTGCGGCCAATACCAGACGCAGCGCCCGTAATCAATGCAACCCGTCCTTGAACCCCAGGCATGTTTTTTCTCGCTTTAACAACACCCCCCAATAAGAGGACGTGTTTTTTTGCTTCACATAATGCGCGGAACGCAATACGTGTTACGTGTTACGTGAAATCGTCACTTGCAACGCACCTTCCTCAGCAGCAAGTTTCCCCGCTATCCGCTCGCGCACTTTTCCTTCGTCGAGCGCAATGGTTAACTCGCCCTTGTCATCCACCGTGAAGCGCGCCTCATCGTTCAACTCAAGCGCGGCCTCAGAAATCAGGCGGAAGAGTTGCGCTTGCTCCAGGTTGGCCTGGTCCAATTCGCGCCGGCAGAGCGCACGAATGCGATCGACAATGCTTTTATGCTTTTCAACGTAAAATAGAGCGTTGCCGATCACACACTGACCATATTGCAAGACCTTATATTGGCGGCCATCGCGCTCCCACTGCAAAATGCGTTTAGGCGGCACGGGGAAGTCGTGCAGCATGGCCTGTACCCACAGATCTTCCGGTCCCGGATCTTCTTCACAGAACATTAAGTTTATATGCTGCATGCCATCAGGCTTAGGATGAATTTCGATGCGCATAAATCTACCCTCGTAAGCCGAAACGCCGTAGGGGCGAGGTTGCCTCGCTCCTAACAGGCGATGCCTTTCATGCAAAGCGCAGAGGCGATTCGCAAATCCGCTCGACAACCCCTCACGGCTCCGAGCGCAGCTCAACCACGTTGCCGTCAGGGTCTTTCACAAAGAGCACTAACCCACCACCGAACTGTGGCGGTGGAGTGAATTCATTAAATTGAATCCCCTTGGCAGTCAGCTCTTTCTTTGCTTCCTCAATATTCTCAACATGAATAGCAAGGTGAGCGCCGACGCCAGGAAGCCCTTTAGCGGCCATTTCGTTCCGTTGACCGATGATGTGGACTTGCGTACCGTTACATTCGTACCAGATGCCTGGAATCCCAGGGATATCAGGACGTGGAATCTCCTTGAAACCAAGGACATCCCCATAAAAGGCCCTGGCTTTATCGACATCCATCACCGGCACGCCAGTGTGACGAATGGATTTCAGCTTAATCATTGCACAACCCTCCTTTAATGGTTTTTTCACGTTAGCAACGGAATTTACGACTCAAGCAGAAAATTCGTAACGACCTCCACGAATTCATCTTGCTCTTCCAGCATAGGCATATGGCCAGACTTCTGCAGCGTCACCAGTCGTGATCCTGGAATGGCCTTTAAGAACGCCTCGCCATATGCCGGAGGAATCAACTTATCCGATGCTCCCCATACGATGAGAGTCGGTTGCTGAATACGATGAATGCGTTTCTTTAAGCCTTTGTCCGGGATAGGCCAGAGAAATTTCCCTGCTGACGCCATGCACCTATGCAGCTCCAACGCAGCTTCCGGGGCTTGGAACTGTTGCAGCATCATTTGTCCAAGCGGTCCTTCAGGATCGTGCAGCGCAACTTCAACAATCTGTTGAGGGTTAAATGTGAAAAAGTCCGGAATGGGATGCTCGTCTATCCAGAGCCCGGCAGGACCTATCAATACTAACCGGTTTACCCGGTACGGGGCCAGGGCGGTGATCTCTGCTGCTAGCATGCCGCCGAGAGAGTGACCAACCACATGCGGATTTTCGATTTGCAATTCATCAAGAAAATCATGATAGTACAGAGCAAAATCGATGACATCATCGATATGCTCAAGCCCTTCGCCCGGACCGAATCCAGGATGCGCAGGGGCGTAGACAGTAAAGTTTCTCGCTAATCCATCCAAAAACGGCGCCCCTATCATCGGACCGCCGGCGCCATGCAGGAAGAGGAGCGGTTCACCACTCCCTCCCCATTGCATGACCGTGGAAAATTTTCCGCTCCGGATCGATACCCGGGACTGTTGCATGTACAGAACTTCCTTTCCTTAAAGAATCTTTGGTGCGCGAAGCGCACCCTATTCAGTACTCAGGACTCATTACTCAGAACTGTTTAGAGCGCAGCGGCTTTTGCCCGCTGCTTGATATCCAGCGGTTTCGGCGCCCAGTGATCCTCCCATTCACTCCAGAGCTTCTTCAGGTGCGGCATCACTTCTCTGGCGTACAGCTCCGTATTCTTCATGGTTTGTTCACGGCCGAGATTACCGAAGTGCAACAGCGTCATCACATGACCAACGTTCATTTCCTTGACGACCTCTGTCAACCGTTCGCGCACGGTCCTGGGCGATCCGGCGATGATGTATCCTTGTTCAACAAAATCTTTCCATTTCAATTTGCCAAGATTTTCAAAGCTAAAGGGAGACTTGAGGGCTTTGATGCTTTTCAGCGTCATATAGCCAGGAGCGATAGCGAAATAATCCGGCACATGAAGACAGCGATGATAGAAATAGGATGCAGCTTCGGAGTATTCTTCTTCGGCTTGCGCGTCTGATTCGGAAATCGCTATCAACTGCAGATAACCGGCTCGATAGGGGTTCAAGTCACGCCCATTGCGAGCAACGGCTTCCCAATAGCCTTTCATGGTTTCCTGAGCAGGCTGGTAGCCAAAGTAGCTGAGGAAAGCGTACGCGTAGTTATGCTGGGCAGTAAAGTCCCAGGTCTCAACGCTACCGCCGCCAGGAATCCAGACTGGCGGATGCGGCTTTTGTAGCGGTCGCGGCCAAATGTTGACATAGCGGATTTGGGTGTATTTGCCGTTAAAAGCGAAGGGCTCAGGCGTCGTCCAAGCCTTGATGACAAGATCATGCGCTTCACGATACTTCTCACGCAGCGTGATCGGCGTCTGCCCGTAGGCAAAGTTCGTATCCATCGAGCTGCCCACAGGGAACCCTGCCACAAAGCGGCCGCCGGAGATGACATCGAGCATCGCCATCTCTTCAGCCACACGCACAGGCGGGTTGTACAGGGCGAGGGAGTTGCCGATCACAGTGAGCGCCGCATTACTGGTGCGCCGCGCCAGACAGGCAAGCATAATGTTTGGCGAAGGCATCATGCCGTAGGCGTTATTATGATGCTCATTGACAATAACACCGTCGAACCCCATCCGGTCCGCATACTCCAGCTCATCAAGGTATTCATTATAAATTTCATGGCCCTTCACCGGGTCATACAGCTCACTTGGCACATCCACCCAAACGCTCTTGTACTTCTGCTGAAAATCCTGTGGCAGATATTTGTACGGCATCAAGTGAAACCAGTGGCTCTTCATACACTCCCTCCTAAGGGCAACATGGGGGACAGTCCCCATTCTCAAGAATTTGGCAATTCTCTATCAGCCTACACCAGGCGCTACAAGAGGCAAGAAAGTACGGTCAGGGATCGCGAGACACGCACCACGGAACACGCTCCACGTAGTGCGTATGACGTGTTCCGTGAAGTGGCAGCGAGCGATTCTTCTTATTCCTTCGTCAGTAGTAAATTCCCTTGCCCGTCTCGTCGCACTGACCACCCCGGCGGCACGACAACAGTGGTGTCTGGCTCTTCGATGATGAGTGGACCAGACCTCATGCCATCGATATCCGCCCGACGCAGCACAGGAGTCTCTTGCATGCCGTGATGCGGCCCAAAGTACGCTTGCCGAGTCATATGATACGCCGACCTTTCCATGGATATGTAGGAAGTCAGGTCAGTGAATTTTAGACGCTCAGTGGACGCAAGCGCACGCAAGCGAAGGTTCACTAACTCAATAGGATCATCTCGATCGTAGCCAAATGCTTGTCGATGCGCTTCGGTAAACAACTGTATTAAACGAGTCAGTAAGGTAGGAGGATCAGTGTTCACTGGAAACGGCAAGGTTAACTCGGACACTTGATAGCCATATTTGAGATCGATCTGCCGCTCGAAGCGTATCGCCTCCGGAGCAACTCCTTCTTCCAGCAACTCACGTCGCGCTTGCGCCTCAAGTTCTTCGTACTGCCGCAGCATGGCGTGTGGTTCTACCGCTGTCAGCGGCGACGCCACGCTCCGGAGATAGTCATGACGATAATCCGCCAGCAGTAATCCAAGCGCACTGAACAGTCCCGGAAAGAGCGGAATCTGCACACGGGAAATACCGAGACTTTCGGCTAGCGCCGCGGCGTGAATTGGCCCGGCTCCACCAAAGGCGATCAGCGTAAATGTTCGGGGGTCACGTCCCCGTTCAGTCGACACCGCACGTAGAGCGCGCATCATCGTCGCATTAGCTACCTGCGTGATGCCGTAGGCGGCAGGGAGGACGTCAAGTGTCAGAGGGCCGGCAATACTGCGCGCAATCGCCTCCCACGCCGCCTGATGATTGATCTTCAGCGTCGCCCCTGCAATCGCCTCTGGGTTCATATAGCCGAGCACGACATTAGCGTCAGTCACCGTGGGTTCGCGTCCACCCCGGCCGTAACAGACCGGACCAGGGTCAGCGCCGGCGCTCTGTGGACCGACTCGCAGTGCGCCGCCGTCATCGATCCACGCGATGCTGCCGCCGCCAGCGCCAACTTCAACAATATCAAGCGAGGGCACGCGCAACGCATGCCCTCCTCCGCCAAACAAACGGGTCGTCATGGTCGCGCCGCCACCCACCTCGCCGCCCGATTTTTCCAATGGCGCGCCCTTTTCAATCAGACAGGCTTTCGCCGTCGTCCCGCCCATATCAAACGAAAGCACTGCATCAAGACCCGTCTCAGACGCCAGGCGCGCCGCCGCGAGCACGCCAGCCGCCGGTCCAGACTCAATCATGTAGGCTGGCCGCTTGCGCGCCGCCTGAGAGGTCATGATGCCGCCATTCGATTGCATAATCAGCAGGCGATTACTGTAAGCCGACAGATGGCGTTCGAGCTGAGTGAGATATTGGTCCACTACAGGAATCAGCGAGGCGTTGACAACCGTCGTACTGGTGCGCTCGTACTCCCGTATCTCTGGATGAATGTCCGATGACAGACACACCACCATCTTCGGCGCCATGGCGGCAATCAGTCGACCAACTTGCTGTTCATGCACGGGATTGAGATACGCATTAATGAAGCTCACCGCGATAGCTTCTACGTGAGCGTCCAGCAGTTTCTGAATCACAGCTTGTGCTTCTTTGACGTCAAGTGGTTGTTCAATACCGCCATCGCCGAGAATGCGTTCGCGCACCTCAAGGCGCAAAGAGCGCGGCACAAGCGGCGGCAGACGATCCCAGGATACGTCATAAATGTTTGGACGTTTCTGTCCGCGCATCTCCAATTCGTCACGAAAGCCTTTGGTTGTAATCAGCCCTGTGACGGCAGTTTTATTTTCAATGACCGCATTCGAGCCAATCGTCGTGCCATGCACGAAACTCTCGACCTTCCCTGTCGGAGCCGAGCGCTGGACGCACGCCACAATATCTTCTCCTACGCGATCAAGCAGCGACAAGACTTTCGCCGTCGTCAACCGCCCGTCATCTCCCAGCACGATCACATCAGTGAACGTACCACCGATATCAAAACCTACGCGCATGGCGCGGAGCATAGCGCACCAGAAACGCCCCTGTAAACCTGTGTCCTGGCTAAAGCGAGGGGAAAAGCGCTCTTCAACTATCACCCTCCGTTCCCCTGCTCCCTTGAGCAACGCAGTCGCCTATGGTAGGTGATTCGCCGCTGCCTCTTTTTCCGAGGCGCAGCGGTGCATGAGCGTGGAGGCGCACATCTTTTGCGTCAGGAGCAGACAGAGCGGAATTCGCACCGAAGAAGGCGGGGCAGGTGTTCTCGTTAGTGCGGTCGTGTGGGCGGATCACACTCCAGACCCTCCGCGAAATGGGCAAGATGGGCGTTTTCCTCTTGTCTGCCTGTTTCTCGTTCACGTTTCCACCTTTCTATGTGTCGCAAACCATCCGCCGGGTTGATTTTATCGGTGCGCGGTCCCTCCTGCTGATCATCTTTACTGGCGCGTTCGCCGGGATGGTGGTCGCGTTGCAAGGGCATATTGCGCTGCGCCGTTTCGGCGGAGAAGAACTCCTCGGTCCAGGCGTCGGCCTTATTTTGATCCGCGAGCTTGGTCCTGTGCTCTCGGCTTTAATGATCACTGGCCGAGCCGGTTCCGCACTCACAGCGGAACTGGGCATCATGCGCATTACCGAACAGATCGACGCCCTTGAAGTCATGGCGATCAGCCCCATGAAGTATCTGGTGTCGCCAACCGTCTTGGCTTCGATTCTCACCTTCCCGTTGCTCAACGCCGTCTTCGTGGTAGTTGGCATCTATGGCGGGTATCTTGTAGGAGTCAAACTTTTAGGGGTGAGCGCTGGCGCGTACTTTACGCAGATGAGCAGCGCCGTCACGTCAGAAGATATCCGGATTAGCATTTACAAGGCGGTTTCCTTCGGCGTCATTGTGGCGTGGGTGTGTTGTTACAAGGGATTTTTCGCCGACCGTGGCGCCGAAGGGGTCAGCCGCGCTACGACTCAAGCCGTTGTGATGTGCTCCGTACTGATTCTGGTATGGGATTATTTTCTCGGGTCGGTGCTCTAAACGAACGCCTCGCTCACACCCTATGATCCGTATCGTTAATCTTCACAAATCGTTTGGCAACCAGCACGTGCTTAGAGGCGTCAATCTGGAGATCCCAGACGGCTCCATCTATGCAGTGATTGGGCAAAGCGGCACGGGAAAAAGCGTCTTGCTGAAGCATTTGATTGGTCTGATGCGGCCAGATCAAGGTGAAATCTGGATCGATGGCACTGAAATCACATCCCTCACAAGCAGGGCCCTCAACGAAGTGCGCCGCCGCTTTGGCATGCTGTTCCAAAGCGGAGCGCTTTTCGACTCCATGAATGTTTACGATAACGTGGCCTTCCCTCTGCGAGAAAAAACCCGACTCTCTGAAGCAGAGATTCGCCGCAGAGTACAGGAACGACTTGAGCAAGTAGGTCTCCCCGGGACCGAGCAAAAGTTCCCGTCCGAATTGTCAGGCGGCATGCGTAAGCGAGTCGCGCTCGCTCGCGCGCTGGTGTCGGAACCGGAAATTCTTTTGTTTGATGAGCCAACGACGGGTCTGGATCCTATTCGGGTTAATGCCATTCATCAGCTCATTGCCGATCTCCATCACATGTTGCGTTTCACGGCCATCGTGGTGAGCCACGAAATTCCTGAGATCTTTTCTTTAGCCACACACGTCGCTATGTTGCACGGAGGAGAAATTGTGGCGGCAGGCGCACCAGAGGAAGTCCAGTCCTCACCAAACGCTATCGTGCGGCAGTTCATCAGCGGTAGTACCGAAGGGCCAATGACAGTGAACTAAGGCTCCCCATGAAAACACTTGATGTTGAACTGATTGTTGGTCTGCTCCTGTTGTGCGTCGTAGGGGGCCTAGGATATCTCTCTGTACGGCTGGGACAAGTTGACCTGGTGGGCAACGGAGGGTACACGGTACAGGCGGAGTTTACCACGGTGGGCGGGCTGCAAAACGGCGCCGCGGTTGAACTCGCTGGCGTCAAGATTGGCCAGGTTGCAAAGATTGAACTCGATCAGTTGTATCGCGCCAAAGTGCAATTGCAGATTCAAGATGACATTCCTCTCTATGAAGATGCAAAAGCAGCAATTAAGACAAAGGGATTGATTGGCGAGCGCTATGTGGAAATCTCACCTGGAAGATCGGGGAAGGCGCTTGAGCCAGGCGGTCAAATCCGCAACACTGAATCGCCGGTCGATATTCAGGAGCTCATCGCGAAGTTCATTTTCGGCAATGTGGAACAGAATCCCGAAGCTGGGCATCCACAATAAAGGCTGGCGATAACAAGGCGATACAATCGAAGCAGGCAGTAGAGGAGTGAGAGTCCGGGTAGAGAAGGGAGCAAGGACGTGATGGGAAAATTTCTGGCCATAATCCTGGTCGGCGTCGTGAGCTGGGGACTCCCAGGGACGCCTGTTCAGGCGCAGCAGGGGGAACCACCAGAGACACGCATCGAAGACCCATGGGAGCCGTTCAACCAAGCCATGTTTACGTTTAACTTGAAGCTGGATGAATACGTCGTTCATCCAGTCGCAACCGCCTATGACGCGGTCATGCCCGACGCGGCGCAGCGCGGCGTGCAACGATTCTTCACTAACCTTGGCGTGGTCGAGCGGTTCGCTAACAACGTGTTTCAGGGCAAATTGGCAGGCGCTGGTCAGGAAGTCGGCCGCTTTCTGGTGAACACTACGCTGGGCTGCGCAGGGTTCCTTGACGTCGCTGAGCCGGTTTTTGGCTGGCGAGAGAGTCCAGAAGACTTTGGTCAGACGCTTGCCGTCTACGGTGCTGATAACGGTCCTTATCTTGTGTTGCCATTCTATGGTCCGTCCACCGTGCGTGATACCGCCGGCCTTGTTGTTGACGGCTTCCTGAACCCGATGAATTACCTGCTCCCCACCTGGCAAGTGATCGCTATTAAGGGAGGCACATCCGCGGCAAGCGCCGTCAATTACCGTTCGATGAATCTTGATCTCTTTGAAAATGTCCAACGATCGGCAGTTGATCTATACGGCGCAGTCCAAGATGGATATATTCAACGTCGAGAAAAAGCCATTCGGGAGTAAGAGTTCAGGAAGCACCCGAAGATGAATTAGAGGAGTATACGGTGAACAACTTTTGTTCAGCGTTATGGAAAACGGCCGGTGTCCTGGTGCTGGTTTTCCACGCTACAGCATGGGCCGCAGAATCGCCGCTGGAAGTCATTCGCGGGACCATTCAAAGGGCGACAGCCGTTCTGCAGAATCCTACGTACCAAGGCAAAGAAAAGTTCCAGGCGCGCATCGCAAAAGTGCGGGAGATCGTGGAGCCGCAGTTCGATGTCCAGGAGATTGCCAAACGCACCTTAGGAACATACTGGCAAGAGCGCACGGAAGAAGAACGTCAGCAGTTCATCCATTTGTTCACCGAGTTGGTGCAAAAGACGTACGGCGGCACGCTCGACCGTTACAATGCCAACGTGCAATTTTTTTATGATCAGGAGCGGATCGACGGACAGTTCGCTGAAGTCGATACGCGTATCTTCGATCCGGCGCAGAACAAGGCGTTCGCTGTAACCTACAAGCTCCACCAAGTAAACGGCAAGTGGCTTGTATATGATGTCATTGCCGAGAACGTGAGTATGGTGCGTAATTACCGTAATCAGTTCAACCGCATTCTCAGCAAATCCTCCTATCAGGATCTCGTCCAAACACTGCAGACCAAGATTAAAGAGTTGGATATTGCTCCTCCATCGACCACAACACGCAACACGTCGGCGGGGTGAGAAACCGTCGGGCGTGAGGCGTAAGAGCTAAGAAGGGGCTATTTTTTTGCCTTGCTGGCGCCCTGTTTCTGCATATCTTTTGTCTCCATCTGTTGATCCTGCCCCTCTGTCTGAGGTTCCGGCGGCAGGTAGATCTTCTGGGCAACGTCATGACAGCCTTGCAGTGATCCTTTTTCTGCTTGCGCTGCAAGCTGGTAGAGCCAGGGAGGAACCTTCCCGTCTTGTTTGCGCCGAACGGCAATAATCGACGCAAGATATCGTTGCGCCTCTTTCCGTTTTGCCAGGGTGTCGCCGGTTACAACTAAGCTGGTAAGAGACGCTTTGAGGCATGGTCCCTGCGCCTCCCAGGCAAGCGTCGGCTCGTCCATGGCCTGGAGCTCAGCCGCAGGCTTGTTATCCTCTGGCCCTTCCCATGTCCAGCCTATGGCAGGCAAAAGCAGCTCATAGGTCAGGACGAACATGAGAAGATAACGTAGTTGAAGCCACACATACAGTGAGTCGGCGAGAAAGGGCAGAAATTTAGTCTGCAGGATTCTATCATCGCCTCTCTTCACTGAATCAATGGCTCAATCACTCAATGACCCGATGACTCAAGCGGTCAATATTTCTTCTTCCAGAAAATATCGATACCGTTGTTGCCGCGCGAGGTCGTCGAGGCCTTCAGTTGCCAGTTGTCATTAAGCTGATACTCAATCGTGACATCACGCCCCTGCCCGTGTGAGTTGCCTCCAAATTGCTGCGAGGTCGAGACAAACACGCCCGGCGCAACATATTTACCAATCCCAACTTTGCTCTGGCTCAGGCTCTGCCCCACATCGAGTTCCAGGTTTTCCACGCCGAGCTGTTCAGCTAGTGATTGCCGTACATCCGATACGACTGAACCAGCCACCGCAGATAAAGCTTGCGACTACAGCGAGGTTTTTTGTTGATCACTCAGCGCATTGGCCGGTTTGCCAAACACCAACAGCGAGAGAATATCCGCCTGTTCCAAACTCGGCTCGCTCGTAAACGTCACCGCTGGCGCTTTGGCGGTCCCGCCAATAAGAACATGTCACTTGAAACTCTTTGCCATCAGCAAGCCGAACGAGAATCTGCCCTTTTTCAACCGTGAGGCGCGGCAGAAGAATACGAAGCGGCCGCGGCGCCTGGGACTGCTCTGGTCCCGGTTCCGCTGGTTTCAACAGATGCGCAACATTCCAGCCAGCTTTGGGGTCTTGCACGAGATGCATGACTGGTCCTGTCAAGGTAACGTCCGTAATATGGAAGGAGGAAGTGTGCCACGCCATAAGCGCCTGAGACAATATATCCACCGTCACAGTGGCGCGTTCTAGCGAGATCACTTCCACACCATCTTTACGAATCGAGAGCGCGCGCATTTCCAGCCCTTGCCATACGGAGCCGCCGACGTCCGTAAAGGACACTTCAGCATCAAGCGAATTTTGCAGGAGGGCGACAAGCTGGTCGTGTAACAGCTGGTGAAAACGCGCCGTGCGCGTGTAGACCGCGAGGCCGAGAACCACAATAATGATTATCAGACTGCTCCCCGCAACGAACCAGGTGAGATCGCCAAGCAAATTTTTGCAGAATGTCCATACGCTGGAGCTTTTCACTATTGTCCGTTATGCAGCCATGCGTCCTCACGCATGACAGGCAAGAAGAGCCGTCACCATGTCATTGCGAGCGTAGCGAAGCAATCTCTCCGGCGGGCAGAGGGCCATAGCAATTGCCTGGCGCTTTGGAGGCTGGCGTCCCGCGGCCCACCATGAAAGCCGCTCTTGGCCAGAGAGACGCCACGCCGGGGCGTCTCTCTCGCACTGCTCCACACTCCGCATTCCGCATTCAAAAGAATTGGCCAATACTAAAATGCACCTGCCAGGCTTGATCACCGTGTGGCGGATTAAACGGGAACCCTAAAGCAAGCAACACTGGGCCTACCGGCGTGGTATACAGCACGCCAAACCCGGTGGAGAATTGGATATCCTCGAGGGGAACATCGAACGAATGCACGGAGACCTGTCCGAAGTCGAGAAACAATGTGCCGCCAATCTTCTCAGTCAGTTGCCGGCGCAATTCCAGCGATCCTTCGAGTAAACTTCGTCCGCCAATGGGATCATCCGACGCGGAAATCGGCCCCAGGCGGTGACGGCCATACCCCCGCACGCTACTGATGCCGCCCGCGTAAAAACGCTCAAACAGCGGAATCTCCTTGCTGTGGCCGGACGGGTCAGCGAACCCTACCTTCAGCCGGCCAGCCAGGACTAAGCGAGGCATGAGGAGATGATAGCGCCGCACCTCTCCTTGTATCTTGACAAATTCAAAGTCACCGCCCAAGACGCCCCCAACCTGCTCTGCGGACAACGACACTAACCCGCCGTGCGTCGCATTCAAGGGGTCATCCGTCGTATTCCACGACAACCCAGCCGACACGCCAGACAGCACGCCTTTGCGTCGAAACTCCGTCAGGGCGCTCGCCGTCGCGCTCGCAACATTGTTCAACCGATCATATTCCAGGCGATAGGCAATGAAGCCGGTGAGCTGCCGCGTGAAGTCCCGCTCGAAGCGCGGCTGTAACCTCGTGGAATTCAAGAGATAGCCGGGTTCGTCCAGCTGTTGGGGACGAACAGACAGTAAGAAGCGATTGTAGCGACCGAACGCATGCGGCTGCAGAAAACTCACAGCAATATTCCGAATCAGCGAGGAGGCGCGGATCTGGATATCGAGTTTCCGCCCATCGCCAAACCAATTGTTATGCTGCCACCGCACTTGCCCGCGCACCTCATCTTCCGTGCCAAAGCCAATACCCGCCTGCCACTCACGGAACGGCTTTTCACTCACTTTGACCCGCATGGGAATAATATTGGGAGTGTTCGGCGCACTGTCTTCCAGGAAACGGACAGCGCTAAACAAATCGAGTTTCAAAATGTTTTTGCGCGACTCATCAATCGCGGCGGCGGAAAACGGCTCGCCCGCGTGATAGGTGAGTTCACGTAAGACGATGGCGGGATCAACGAGGGTTGTCCCTTCGACCGTCGTTTCTCCAAACACAGTCTGCGGCCCGGCCTCCGCGGTGTACCGCACCTCCGCTACGTGGTCCTCTAAGAGGACCGTGGCGTGGCGCATCACCTGCGCGCGCCCGTAGTGGAGATCCAGCAATTTCTCCTTGATCTGCGCTTCCGCAGCCTGATAGTGGTCTTCCACAAACACGCCGCCTTCAGTCAACGGCAGCTCCGGGCGTAGGGCTTCTACAATAGGCGTTAACGCAGGCTGATCACTCACCTCTAGCAGCACCCGCGAAACCCGCACCGGTGCGCCTTCGTGAATCGTAATGCGCGCCGCGACGAGCTCGCTTCCAGGCTCAATCTCCAAATCATGCGACACCTGCGCCTCATAGTAGCCTTGCGCGCGGTACAAGCGTTGGAGGCGCTCGATATCCGTCTTGAAGGCGACGGGATCAAACCGCGGCCGGGATCGCCACGGCGTGTACCAGGGGCGGGTCGTGGTCACCATCTCGCCTTGGAGCTGGCTCGTCGGGACCTGCGCATTGCCGTCAATGACTATCGCCTTTGTCTGCCATTCTTTATTGGGATCGAGCTCATCCACCTGGAGCGCGCTGGCATAGTAACAATGTGTGACAATCGCCAGCGCCAGCAGACTACACAGCCATACACGCTTCATATTCAAAGGGCGTCGAAGGAGGAGAGCGTCAGGCGTCCCTCCGTCAGACGCGCGCAG
>DATLYA010000308.1:0-36291 GCA_035575235.1 Candidatus Methylomirabilota bacterium | reverse complement strand
CTCCAGCTGGCGTCGCGTGAGCAGCGAGAAGTGCGGGAAGAAAATCTGCGTGGTCATTTTGACAACAAGAAAGCGCCGACCACGACGCCGATCAAAAAGGAGTTGCCGGCGAACGAGGCGGCGAAAGGCAACGGCGGCATCGTTGATTCCTCAC
Organism: Candidatus Methylomirabilota bacterium; assembly: GCA_035575235.1. GTDB lineage: Bacteria > Desulfobacterota > Binatia > Bin18 > Bin18 > SYOC01. The sequence continues at coordinate 36,137 of DATLYA010000308.1, read as the reverse complement.
AGCCTTCGCAGGAATCGCAAGTGAAAGAAGGGGAACTTGGCAAAGATCCGCAGTTGGACCGTGCATTGCAGTTGTTGAAAAATTGGGGAACCTTCAAGACGACGGTGGCGGCTGCAAAAACCGCTAACGGCGCCGGCGCTCAATAAGGCGCTTCGGCGCTGACTTTCAGGCAGGCAGTCGCTCAGTCTATCAGGCGCTCCATCTTTTTGACTGCCTGACTAAGCATCACAGGCGCTGTTGCTCTCCCCTGTCCCCCTTGCCGGTCATATTGTGCCTCTGGTACAAGTCTCGGCATGGCAGCGCTTGTGTTGCGGGAGCGTCCCCCTGCACTTTCCGTCTCTGATCTCACTACGGCGATTCAGGCATCGTTAGAGGAAGAATTTAAGTCGGTGTGGGTAGTGGGAGAGATCTCCGGCTTGCGTACGCCTTCCTCTGGGCATTTGTATTTCACGCTGAAAGATGACGAGAGCCAGATCCGCGCCGTGATGTTTCGCGGCTATGCGGGATTATTGCGCTTCCGTCCCGAAGATGGGCTGGAAGTCCTCGTGCGCGGCAATGTCAATCTGTATCCCGCCCGGGGCGATTTGCAACTCTATGTCGCCACTATGGAGCCGCGCGGGGTCGGCGAGCAGCAACTTGCCTTTGAGCAACTGAAAGCCGCCTTGGCGGCGGAAGGGCTGTTTGCGCCGGAGCGGAAACGTCCATTGCCGTTTTTTCCTCGCTGTATTGGCATTGTAACAGCGATCGGAGGCGCTGCAATTCATGACATCTTGACTATTTTATACCAGCGATGCCCATACACACGCGTTATTATCCGGCCCACGAAAGTGCAAGGAATCGGGGCTGGGGTGGAGATTGCCGCCGGCATTCAAGATTTGAATGAACACGGGGAAGCTGAAGTGATCATCGTGGGCCGTGGCGGCGGCTCGCGCGAGGACCTGAACGCGTTTAATGAAGAGGTAGTGGCGCGCTCCATTGCCGCCTCTGCTATTCCCGTGATTGCTGCGGTCGGACACGAGATCGATTTAAGCCTGGCGGATCTCGTGGCGGATCGCCGTGCGCCAACGCCAACTGCAGCCGCGGAAATGGTTGTGCCTCGCTGGGAAGACCTCTATGCCCAAGTCGAGAATAATGCCCATGCCTTGCAAGCCGCGATGCAACGCTTTGTGCTGGAGCAACGCAGTTTCGTGACACATCTCGGTAAGCGGTTGCGTCATCCCGGACGGCAAGCCGCCGTGCTGCGCGGTCAGCTGCAGTCGGCCTCAGTTCGGTTACGTCTTGCTCTGGAGCGCCGCCACGAGCGGGCGCGGTCCCGTTTACAGGAACTGACCGCAGCGTTACAGAGCTTGAGCCCCCTGGCCGTGTTAGGGCGGGGCTATAGCCTGACGCGCACCTGGACAGAGGGAAAAGTGGTGACCGACGCCGCCACGCTTGCTCCAGGAGACCTCCTGCGGCTGTCGTTCGCGAAAGGCGAGGCGCGAGCGCGCATAGAGGAGGTGTATGGCTAGATGGGAGAAATATCAAACAAAAAGTTTGAAGACGCGCTGCGGGATCTCGAGGAGATTGTCGAGCGGCTGGAAGCGGGAGAGTTGTCCCTTGACGAGGCGCTTGGAGCCTTTGAACAAGGCGTGGCGCTCGTGCGTTATCTTGGTGAAAAACTCACCGAGGTGGAAAAACGCATCGAAGTGTTGACGCGGGAGCCTGGCGGCATGTTTCAACTGCAATCTGTGGCGGAAGGTGAGGACGTCGACGAGTGAACCTGGCCAAATATCTGGAAGAGCGACGCCGCCTGGTCGATCAGGCGCTGAAACAAGCGCTCTCCGCCGGAGGAGCGTTCCCGCGGACGATTGATAGGGCGATGCGCTACAGTTTATTTTCTGGCGGCAAGCGCATTCGCCCTATTCTGGCGCTGGCGAGCGGTGAAGCAGTGGGTGGCGTGATTGAGCGCATCCTGCCGTTTGCCTGCGCCCTGGAAATGATTCATTCGTATTCCTTGGTGCACGATGACTTGCCTGCCATGGACGATGATGATCTGCGGCGGGGGAAACCGACCAATCACATGGTGTTCGGCGAGGGGATGGCGATTCTTGCCGGCGACGGCCTGCTCACCGAGGCGTTTCGCGTCATGGCAGAAGGCGCATTGCTGCCCGGACAAGATCGCACAGCGGCGTTACGAGCAATGCGGGAAATCGCCGTTGGCGCGGGCGCGGCAGGAATGGTCGGGGGACAAGTCGCTGACCTGGAATCCGAACAGAAGAAACCGACTCGTGCGTTAGTAGAATATATTCACACACGGAAAACCGGCGCGTTAATTCGGGCGGCAGTGCGCGCAGGCGCATGGGTTGGAGGCGCCAAGCCGGGGCAATTTGTCCGGCTCGACCGCTATGGCGCAGCAGTAGGTTTGGCGTTTCAAGTCGCTGACGACATCCTTGATGTGGAGGGCGGCACCGACAAAACCGGCAAGCGTGAGGGGCGGGATGCGGAATTGCAGAAGGTGACGTATCCTGCGGCGGTAGGGATGGAGAAAGCCAAACGTAAAGCGCGGGAGTTGCTCGACGAAGCGCTGGCTGCGCTCACTTCATTTGGTCCGGCCGCCGACCCGCTGCGGCGCATCGCCACTTTTATTGTCGAGCGGGCAGTGCAACCATAACGTGTGAGCAAGCGTATTCGCCTGGATGTTCTGGTTACTGAGCGCGGGTTAGCGGCAAGTCGTGAGCAAGCGCGGCGACTGATCATGGCTGGGGCAGTGGTGATCAACGAGCAACGAGTTGATAAACCTGGAATGTTTGTTGATCCCGCAGCAACGCTCCGGATTAAAGACGAAGCCCGCTCACCCTATGTGAGTCGAGGCGGCCATAAACTCGAAGCTGCGTTGCGCGCCTTTCAAGTTGATGTTGCTGGAGTGGTCGCCCTCGATGTCGGCGCATCGACAGGCGGGTTTACGGATTGTCTGTTGCAGCATGGGGCGGCGAAAGTCTACGCGGTAGATGTCGGCTACGGGCAACTCGCCTGGCCGCTGCGTCACGATCCGCGTGTGGTGAATCTTGAACGATGCAACATCCGTACTCTTGCTCGCTCGGCGCTGAGCGAAGCGCCCACGCTGGCTGTGATTGATGCGTCTTTTATCTCGTTGTCTTTGGTTATTCCCCCTGTGCTCGCGTTACTGACCCCGCGAGGTCGCATCATTGCCCTGATTAAGCCGCAGTTTGAAGTCGGCAAAGGGCGGGTTGGCAAAGGCGGCGTGGTGCGGGACCCACAACTCCATGCCGAAGTCATAGAGAAGTTACGATCTCAAGCCGAGAGTTGGCAGGTGGAAGTGTTAGGTGTGATCGAATCGCCGCTCCTCGGACCAAAGGGAAACAAAGAGTTTCTGCTCTATCTACAGAAGCGCGCCTGAGGACCGTGAGGAAAGTAGAAAAGATAGGTAGAAAACGCATCTACAATCACGCATCCCATATCACATATGTTGGCAAAGTCTCATCGTTTAATGGCGGCGTCCGGAGCCGTGTTGTTAGGCGCGCCGCCGCTGGGCGTGGCTGCCGCCGCGCTCGGCGCCACGCTGCCTGATCGCGTCGAGGTTATTGGTCTCCCGCATCGCGGGATTTCGCATTGGCCGTGGCCTTGGGTAGTAGTAGTGTGGATCATGCACGCTCAAGGAACGATCTGGAGCAGTGTGCTGGCATGGTGGTTTGCCGGCGCGCTATTCCATATTGGCGCCGACCTCTTCACGATTGGCGGCGTTCCCTTGCTGCTGCCGAATTGGCGTATCCGCCTTGGCCCGTTACGAACCGGAGAATTCGGCGAATTTCTTGTAGTCGCGTTGTTTGTCCTCCTGGCGGTTATGCATGTGCTTAAGTTGCAGATCGCGCCAGTCGGCGGACCGTGATAGTAATCAGGTAGTAGTTTTTAGTTATTAGTAAGAGGATTTTCTTTGCTGTCATTGATCAGCGACTGAGAACTGACGACTGGGAGCTCACTACTAACAGCTAGGAACTGAATTATGACTCTTACCGAACGTCTGCTCGTTGTGGCAGCGCCGATCTGGCGGCGCTCTCTGACGCATCCCTTTGTGACCGAACTTGGGAACGGGACATTATCGCTTGAGAAGTTTCAATTTTATATGCGCCAGGATTATGTATTCTTGATCGCATATAGTCGTCTGCTTGCCTTAGCAACGGCGAAAGCGCCTGATCTCGATACGATGGGGCGATTCGCTAACTTGCTGGACGCTACGCTCAATCGTGAGATGGCGTTGCATCGTGATTTTGCTGCACAGTGCGGCATCAGTCCAGAAGCTTTGGCGGCGACCCAGGCTGCGCCGACGACGCAGGCGTATACGAATCATCTCGTGCGAGTAGCGGCGCTTGCCGATCTTCCTGAAATCATTGCCGCGCTGCTGCCATGCCAGTGGGGCTACTGTGAAATCGGACAAACTCTCGCTCGTCAAGGAAAGCCGACGTCTGCGCCATTCTATTGTCAGTGGATTGAGATGTACGCCTCGCCAGAGTTTGCCGCGCTCGCACAATGGCTGCGAGCACTGCTTGACAGCTATGATGGACGCACATCAGAGCAACAGCTCGCTGCAACGTTTTGCACGAGCGCACGCTACGAGTATTTGTTCTGGGAAATGGCGTATCACCTGGAGCCGTGGCCGGTATAACATTTAGCTTTTGGGGCGCTTCTCAAACCATTCTGCTAAATCAAACTGCGGGACATCCGTACACGTGACGCTGTGGCCTGCCGGGGCTCGTGCGCCAATCCCATGAAATCTGGCTGAGCGGCGACAGCCAGCCGCCAAAGACACTGTGTGAGACTGCATAAACCTTGCTGTCCCTCAACTGCAGAGCCCCCTTCTGCAGACGCAGAAAAAATTCTCCTATTGGCGTATTGTTCTCCGTCTCCTCTTCTTCTAGGGAAGAGCACACCCCCGAACAGCGGATTCCGAGAAGCGCGGACAACCTGCACGAAAAGGAGACGTGGTATGAAAAGATCTACTGTTATCCGTATGCTCACTGCCAGTTGCTGCCTGGTCCTCTGCTTCTTCGCTCCTACTCTAGCACAGGCGCAAGGAGCACAGGTCCGCTGGGAGCGTATCATTGGCATTCAGCAACCGTTTGATCTGGTTGGGACTGGTACGGGCCAGGTGACCGGTGGAGCTCCCTGGGAAACAACGGATGGAAGCGCGCGGGTCAATTTCCATACTGGTAAGCTGAGCTTTGCGGTGAAAGGGCTCATACTGGCCGTGGGCAGCGCCGCCAATGGGATGTTCACAGGACTGGACATCGGCACGGCCGCCGGTGTGAGCCAAGTGAAGGGCACGCTGGTGTGTGATGTAAACGGCAGTGCCGGCGGGAATTCCGTCCTCGTGGATACTCCTGCTGTGCCGCTCAGTCCCCAGGGAGACGCCAGGTTTAGCGGAGACATCGGGCCGCTTCCAACAGTGTGTACGACAGAGCCAGATCTGGCTTTTCTCATTCGGATTGTCGAGCCAGTTGCGTTTGCGGATCGATGGATCGCCGCCGGGGCGGTGCGAACCCCCTAGGCTAAGCTGGCGCTCTCGTCACCGCTTAGCAGGCTACTTGGGGGTTGTTGTTAGCACATCGGCGATGTCCGCGCTTCAAGATAAGGAACCTTCCCTATTCGCAGGTTAAGGAATGGAACCGGCTCCGTCCCTTTTCTCTACTCTCTTCAGCAAACGGGATTGGAAAGAGCGGTGGCTGATATCAGCAGCTACGGCTGCAGCTTTGTGTATTTCGTCTCTAGGTGAGCAAGCCTAACCGCCGCAGTTCCTCTAGCACACGCTCTTTATGCGTTGCGCCCCAGTAAATGCGCTGGCACTCGGGGCAACGCCGAAACTCTTCCTGCGTTTGCCAGACATACACAGGCACGCGCTCGCGCACGTCTTCTTTCTTCACGGGCAGGAGCAAAGCGTTGCACGCAGAGCAGCGGGTAAACAGCCGGGCTACGGGATCAAGCTGCAGCGCGGTCACCACTTGCCGTAATTGGTCGCGGAACTGATCATGCTCTATAAAAAGGAACGGTGGCGCGCCTTTGTGGCGTGGAATGCGAGTATTCCGCGTCAAAATGATCCTCCCCTGTCGCCGCGCTTCTCGCATCACACCCTCGGCGGACAACTGCGGCAGATACACCGTGTCGTAGCCGAGCAAACGTAACCATCGCGCAAGTTTGCCGACCATACGGTCCGCTAAAAACGCAGGAACGCTAGCAGGTGTCACAGCAGATAAGTCTTGCATCGTTAAAGAGAGCCGTTTCGTCCTCCGATTACATAACAAAAGATCAGGTCTGTGAAGACACAGGGGGAGGCGCAGCGTGCAACGGTTTTGCTTGATCCTTAGTCTGCTCTGCCTATGGCCTATGGTGACAGGTCTGGCAGTCGCTCCACGCTGGGAAACTATCGTCGCTTCTTCTGCACGATATAACGTGAGTGACGCTGCTGTCGGCGTACGTGAGGAATGGCTTGGCATCTACCAAGATGAAGAAAAAGTCGGCTATGTGCAGCGTCTTCTCGTCCCAACCAAGACTGGCTATGATTGGCAAGAGCACTGGTGGCTGAGTCTGCAGCTTGAGCATGACGTTCAAACCACCCATACAGAGGTGCGCGCCCATGCCGATCGTAACTGTACTCTCACATCGTTCTCGCTCTGGTCTGTTGGCGCAGGCGCGGCGCTCTATATCAATGCAGCGATTCTTCATCCCAGCGCCCCACAGCAGAAAGTGTCGGGCGAGTCCATTAGCAACGGCGACATCATGCCTTTCACGGTGGCGCTCCCGACTCCGTTGCAGCTGCCGCCGTTGTGCCAGATGGCGGCGCCGATCGCTTCCCGTCCAGGAGCCTACCGTGAATTCAGCGTGTTCAACCCAATGGCGTTACGTACGGAAACCGTTGGTCTGACAACCATTGGTCCTGATATGATTGATTGTAACGGACATCCACAGGCAGCAACCAAGCTCGTATCCGAGATCAACGATACTCCCCTTTACATCTGGCTTGATCAGGATGGGCAGACGCTGCAAGAAGAGCTCGCTCCAGGAGTGACACTACGGAAGGAAAGCCGCGAGACCGTCGCCAGTGGAGATTGGCAAGAGAAGGGGCTCTCTTTTGCTCGTTCAGCCTTGCGTGATGCGCCTGAAGAAAAACCATAAGGACCCCGTAGTTTATGTACGAAACTTGTGCGCTCAGGATAAAGCTTTGGAGTGTGCAGGTCAGGCTTGCGCCTTGGGAGCCCACAGCTATGCTGCAGGCGGCTTGCGGGCAAAACGCAGCTTTCCCCGCCGAAGGCGGGAGCACGGCTCCCGCACTCCACGTGGTCGGAGGACAGATCCCGGACATAAACCAATGGTATTAATCTCCACTATCGTTCCCTCTCCCCTCGCTCTATCCTTTTTCTTGCTTATACAATAACTGCGAGACTGCCTGCCTGGTTAGACCATGAAACAATTTGTCAAATTCGCTATTGTCACATTTTGGCTCCTGATGGTCGTCTTGCTCGTGCGGCGCAATCTCCCGGAGCAGGCTTCACCGCCGCTTCCGTCGGCGCCCCTCGAACCCCTCCGCTCTGAGCAGGCGCAGGAAGAATGGATGGGCATTTATCATCAAGGCCAAAAAGTCGGTTATCTGCAGCGACGGCTCACGCCTACCGCCGCAGGCTATCAGTGGGAGGAAGTCTGGCGGATGCGGATGCGCTTTCTCAACACGCCACAGACTATTCACACGACAATACGTGCGGACACCGATGCAACCTTTGCCCTCACGCGTTTCGATTTCCGCCTACTGAGTTCAGGGTTGACATTTCGCGCAAGCGGGGTAGTCCAAGCACAAACGCTCTATGGCCAAATGATTACGGGTGGAGAGGCGTCTTCCTTCTCCTTCCCACTCCATTCCCCCATTTATCTTCCCGCCGCCACGCAACTGGCGCTGCGCAACGCCCTGCTCCGCAAGGGCGATGAAAGGCGCTTCAGCGTATTTAATCCGCTGTCCATGCGGACAGAGACAATGACGGTGGCAGTGGTTGGACCAGAAACATTGACCCTCAAAGGTCAACCGCAAAAGACTACAAAAGTCATGGAACGCTTTGGCGACACAACAGCCCACGCCTGGCTGGACGCTGACGGCAAGGTCGTCAAGGAAGAAGCCTCTCTCGGCATGGTGCTGCTGCGTGAGAGCGAGCAAGAAGCGCTTGGCGGCGGCTGGCAGGACAGTGCTCCGTTTGACATTGTCTCCTCTGTGGCCATTCCCGTTCAGCAACCGCTGCCGAATCCTCGCGCGCTGGCTCTCCTTCGGTTACGGCTTGTGAGCCCGCTCGAGAATCTGCAGTTCTCTTTCCCTCCACGACAGCAACAGCAGGAGCGTCTGCTCACCATTACCCAGGAAGGAGAGGAGACGTTCACAACGTATACCTTGCCGCAAACCGATCCAGGGTTCGCCGCAGATCTGACGCCGACGCCGTTTCTGCAAAGCGCACACCCTCGCCTGGTAGCGCAAGCGCGGCAGATTCTTGGGGTCGAACACGACGCCCTGCACGCTGCGCGGCAGTTGCTCGATTGGACCTACGCCACAGTGGAAAAAAAGCCGTCGCTGGGACTGCCGACGGCGCTTGACGTGCTTGACAGCAAAAGAGGCGATTGTAATGAACACGCCGTTTTGTTCACCGCGCTTGCACGCGCCTCGGGCCTTCCCTCACGCGTCGTCGCGGGAGTGGTCTACCTGGATGGTTCTTTTTATTATCACGCCTGGTCAGAAATCTGGCTTGGGCAGTGGGTCGCGGTCGATCCGACTTTTCATCAATTTCCCGCGGATGCGACGCATGTCAAGTTTGTTGAAGGCTGGCCTGAACAACATCTGGCGCTGCTCAAGGTTATCGGACGGATTGGCATGGAGATTGTCGATTATAAGAACTCAAATATATTGAGTCATGAGACTATTGAATGATTTTTTTCGCAGCCTCGTCTTTATCCGTAGCAATGACTCAGCCGCCTCATGACCCGATGCTTCACTCCTTCGGCATGCAGTCCTCATGAACTTTCACAGGGAAGGTATGATTCACCTCGAACATGTGACAAAACGCTTCGGCTCATTCACAGCCGTCAATGACTTAAGCCTGCAGATCGCCGAAGGGGAAATTTTTGGATTCTTAGGGCCAAATGGCGCCGGGAAAACCACAACTATCCGCATGATGATGGGGCTGCTGCGGCCGAGCGCCGGACGGATTCTCCTTGGCGGTCACGACCTCGCCACAGCGCCGCTGGCGGCGAAAGCAATCTCCGCGTTCGTGCCGGATCGTCCCTTCGTGTACGAAAAACTGACGGGTCGGGAGTTTTTGGAATTTGTCGGCAGGCTGTATCAAGTCCCAGAAGACGCCTGTAAGACACGCGCCATCGAGTCGCTCGAGTTCTTTCGTCTCTCAGACTGGGGAGATGAGCTTGTTGAAACGTATTCACATGGCATGAAACAACGTCTGGTGGTTGCAGCCGCTTTACTTCCTGATCCGCGCATTCTCGTGGTGGATGAACCGATGGTTGGCATGGACCCGATCGGCGCCCGCATGTTCAAGGCGTTGTTACGCTCGCTCACGCTCAAAGGCAAGACAGTGTTCATGTCAACCCACAGTCTGGAAGTTGCCGAGGAACTGTGCGACCGCATCGGCATTATTCTCAGCGGACGGCTCATCGCTCTCGGCACGCTTGATGAACTCCAGCAACAAGCAGGTAGGGAAGGACGCTTAGAGGATATTTTTCTGCAACTCACCGCGGCTCCGGATATGCTAGAGGTCATTGAGGTGTTGCGCGCGTAATCACCAGAGGAAGCTTGTATGACTGATCAGCAAATTCTTGACATTCTTATGGTCATTGATGGAGCACCGCTCATCATCGGCATTTTTATTGCCTTGCACCTATATCGGGAAACCAGGGATAACGCGGCAAAATCACGAGAGCTGGAACAGCTCATCAGCGCCGCATTGGAAGGAGCACGCGAGATCCTCCGGAAAATGAAAAGGTAACGTTGCTCATGAACAATAACAACCAGGCCTGCCAAAGAGACAGCCATGAGTCCAGTCTCATGGCAGGACCTCTACCTCTTTCCATTCTCCCCCTTTCTGCCTCCTGGCTCCCCGTATCCGCCCTCTGGTTATTGCTGCTCATCCCCCGTCTTTACGCCTGGCGGAATGGTGTTCGGCGACGTGACCGCAGCGGGCGGATACGGGCGCTTATTCTTGGCGCGCTCATGCTGATGTTTTGGGGGGGGACATTTTGGTTATTTCACCGGGTGTTGGATTACTTTCACACCGTGCCCGATCTTGGGCCCATCTTGAGCCAGAAACTCTTGCATATCGTTTTCTTAACATTCTTCGCCGTGCTGCTCTTTAGCAACGTGGTCACTGGACTTTCCACATTTTTCCTCTCGCGGGATTTGTTGCTGCTCATCCCCGCGCCAGTTTCTCCGGCGCACCTCTTCGCGGCCAAGTTCATTGAAACACTCGTGGATTCGTCGTGGATGGTGTTGTTGTTCAGCGGCCCAGTCTTCCTCGCTTATGGCGTTGTGCATGGCAGCGGCCCGAGCTACTACCTTCTCGCCCTCCTTACTCTTCTCTTTTTCCTGGGCATCCCCGCTGCCTTGGGCGTCATCACGACCATGACGTTAGCGTATCTGCTTCCCGCGCAACGTGGGAAAGATTTACTGGTCGTATTTTCGACGATTTTCCTAAGCTTACTGTATCTCTTCTTTCGCCTGTTACAGCCGGAGAAGCTCGTCAACCCGGAGGCGTTCTCCGACTTCCTCGCCTTCCTGTCCGCCATGCAGGCCCCGACCTCGCCCTTCCTGCCCAGCGCCTGGGCGGCGGAGGCGCTGCTGCCGTCTTTGGGTCTTAACCAGGGCGACACGCTCTTTCATGTGCTCATGCTCCTCAGCACTACGCTCTTTCTTTTCGTCCTCGGCTCCTCACTGTCCGCCCGGCTCTATCCCCTCGGCTGGTCAAAAGCTCAGGAAGGACAGCGGCGACGCAGCTTGCGGCGCTGGTGGGACGGCGTGGTGTCCACGGCGGCCCTTCTCTTCCCGCCGCCTCTGCAAGCGATCGTCATCAAAGACCTGAAAACCTTCTTTCGCGATACGGGACAATGGTCCCAACTCTTCATGCTGTCAGCGCTCGTGGTTGTCTATGTCTACAATTTCAGTGTGCTTCCCGTCGGCGGCGTCGGCGGTTCGCTTTACTTGCAGAATGTGATCGCCTTTTTCAACCTGGCGCTAGCCGGTTTCGTGCTTGCTTCTATCGCTGTCCGCTTCGTGTTTCCCGCCCTGAGTTTGGAAGGCAAAACCTTCTGGGTGCTCAAGAGCGCGCCAGTCCTCGTACGCCGCTGGTGGTGGAGTAAATTTTGGGTCGGCGTGTTGCCGTTGCTCTTCTTTGGAGAACTGTTGGTGACGGTCACCAATTATTTCCTTCAGGTCTCTGCCTTTATGATGGCGCTCTCCGCCGTAACGCTGTTCTTTGTCACGTTTGGCGTTGTCGCGCTCGGTCTGGCGATCGGCATTGCCTATCCCAATTTTACTGCAGAGCACAGCGCGAAAATCGCCGCCAGTTTCGGCGGCGTGCTGTACATGGTGCTGTGCATTTCTTTCATCGGCGCCGTCACTGTGCTCGAAGCGTGGCCAGTGTACGTGCTGTTCATGAGCATGCTGCAAGGATTCCCGCTCTCGTCCTCTCTGTGGGGCGGTATCATCGCCTCGTTCAGCGTCGCGCTCACCTTAACGCTCAGCGTCTTTTGGGTCTCTACGCGCTGGAGCATCAACCGGCTGGAAGGGATGGAAATATCTTGATACGTGATACGTGGTGCGTGATGTCCATCTTGCCATTTTCTGTACGCAACACGCGACACGCATCATATATGCGGAGGTGTTGGTTCATAACGTGGACTACAGCTCTGTGCCTACAAGCAACCTGGTCAAGTTGGGCAAAGGAGGGAATTGTGGAAGAACAAGTCATGTTTCCAGCCGGTGAGATCGCCTTAGAAGGCTTATTCTCATCTCTGGCGCCAACGCCTTCTATCGGGGCCGTCGTTTGCCATCCGCATCCGCTCTATGGCGGTGAGATGCACAACAACGTGGTCTCCGCCTTAATCGACGCTTTTCAACACGCCGGATTCGCCACGCTGCGGTTTAACTTTCGCGGGGTAGGACGCAGCGGCGGGTCCCACGGGCAGGGAGTGACTGAAGTAGAGGACGTTAAAGCGGCGGTGTCTTATTTGCTGAGCCGTCAACCGGTCCAGACAGTCGTGGTCGCGGGTTATTCATTCGGGTCAATGGTGGGTTTGCAGGCTGGCGCGGCGGATCCGCGTGTGCATGCACTGATCGGCGTGGCCTTTCCCATCGGGCTGCGCGACCCGTCCTTTCTTTTGTCAGTCACCAAGCCGAAGCTTTTGATTAGCGGCGATCATGACAACTATTCGCCGATTCCTGCGCTGCAAAGTTTGCTGACCCAGTTGCCAGATCCAAAACAATTAGTGATTGTCAAAGGAGCGGACCACTTCTTCTGGGGACAAGAGGACGAGATAGCTCAAGCGGCAGTGAAGTTTCTTCATTCGCGATAGCGGCACGCCCTATCGTCGTCTCTGCAGATTGGGGAATCGACGTTTCCGTCAGGAGGTGGACCCCCGCGAAGGGATCATCCTCCTTTTTCGCCGCCTCCATAATGTGCGCGAGCGCGAGCTGTAAACTTTGTCCGCTCTGTTGATAAACTCGCTCGAATAGCGCTAATTCCTTGACGTAGACATATTGCTGTAAAAATACGGCGTTGTTCAGCTTGATGGAAGCAAAGTCAGTGTTCCGCCGCACCGGATGGGGGAGCGTGCGAAACTCTTCTTGCAAGTGCGTGAACAAGACTTCACGTTGGCGGAGTTTTTCTTCTTCGGAGAGCGAAGAGGAATACAGCGCCTGCAATTTTTCGGCCGATTCGGCAAAAAAGCTGGAAAGAATGAGTTCACTCTCCCACGAGGTCATCGCGCGGCGAGTCAGGGGCGCCTCGCCGCCGAATTCGTGCATGAAAAAGGCAATCGCGCCGCGATGCCCTGCGAAGTTGGCGAGCGATTCGTTGAACGCCGTTTCTCCGGCTAAATAAAAGGTGGAATGAAGGAGTTCGTGAATGATCGTGTTCACAAGAATCTCTTGATCAAACTTCAAGAGGTGCGGCAGCAATGGGTCAGCGAACCACCCAAGCGTGCTGAACGCCAGCGCCCTGACGACCGCAGTATCATAGTCTTTCCTTTGCAATGCTTGCACCTCCTGGCGGGCCGCATCTTCCTTGAAGTATCCCTTGTAGGCGACGCTGCCGATGATCGGGAACCACCACGTGTACGGCTCAAGTTTGGTCTTTGGCGCGGCGGACACCACGTAGAGGAGGGGCGTTTCAATCTCGGAGAGAGTGGCGTAACTTCCATCAACATCGAACTTGAGGTCATGCTCAGCAAACTGTCGCACACGCAGAACGAGTTGCAGTTTCGCCCGCGTCGCTTCATCGAGATTCGGACGTTGCAGGATTTCCACTATCGGCTTGCGATTCCACAGGATACGCGCCTCTTCATACCCGGCGCGCAAGACGTACGCCGGAGAACAGGCGGACAGACAAAATGTAGCCAGGAGCCAGGAGCCAGTGTGAAGACAGAATCGGGGAAACGGAGAGCAGAAAAAACGGAGAAAAGAGGGAAATAATTGTGGTCCCCGATTCTTCGATGCTCCGGTTCTCCGGTTCATGCTTCCCCTACTGACTATTCGGTCCTTCGTTATTCAGCGGGGGCTGCTCGCCGCCGCAAGTTGAGAGCCGGGCGCTAAGGGCTGAGCGCCGTATTGTAAGCGATAGAGCCGCCAGTAGACGCCGCGCTGCTCAAGAAGCTCGTGATGCGTCCCGACCTCTCGCACTTGTCCTTTGTGCATGACAATGACGCGGTCGACATTTTGAATTGTTGACAACCGGTGCGCAATGATCAGGCTGGTGCGCTGCGTCATGAGTTTGGCCAATGCGTCTTGAATCAAGTATTCTGTTTCTGGATCAACGCTTGAGGTCGCCTCATCGAGAACAAGAATAGAAGGATCGTAGGCGAGCGCCCGTGCGAAAGAGAGCAGTTGCCGCTGCCCTGCGGACAGGTTAGAGCCGCGCTCTCGCAGTTGTTCGGCATAACCGCGCGGCAACTGCCGAATAAAACGGTCAGCATTCACATATCGTGCGGCCTGTTCCACTTGTGCGGGAGCAATGTCGGTGCGCCCTAGCGTAATATTCGTCGCCACATCTCCGGCAAACAAAAACACATCCTGCAGCACGACGCCAATCTGACGCCGCAGGTCGTGAAGCTCCCACGCTCGCACATCAACGCCATCAATCAGGATCCGACCGCGCTGTACATCGTAGAAGCGATTGAGCAGTTTGCTGACCGTGGTTTTCCCCGCGCCGGTCGCGCCGACAATGGCGATTTTTTCTCCCGGCTCCACCGTAAACGACACGTCACGCAGCACCCACTCTTCGCCTTTATAGGCGAACCACACGTGGTCAAACGTAATATGACCGCGCAGGCGCGCGGCGCGATGCGGGGCGGCAGGAGATGTAATTGTCACTTCCGTATCCAGGAGTTGGAACACGCGCTCCACCGCCGTCATGGCGGACTGCAGGGTCGTGTACTTTGTACTGAACTCGCGCAGCGGCACGAAAAATTTTTGCAAATAGTCAATAAACGCGACCAGCGTTCCTAACGCCACCGCGCCTCCGCCGACTTGCCCGGCGCCATACCACAGCATCAGGGCGATGCTGATGGAACTCGCAGCCTCCACCACTGAAAATAAGGTCGCTTCGTAAATGTTCGACAGGTGGTTGGCGTCACGATGTTCGCGATTGCGCTGCTCAAACTCCGCGAACATTTTCTGCTCCTGGGCGAAGAGTTGCACGACGGCAATGCCTGACAACGTCTCTTGCAGGAATGCATTAATCCGCGCAATGCGCTCACGAATGATGCGGTAGGTCTCACGCGAGCGCACGCGGAAAAAGTTCAGCACGACGAGTAACGGCGGCAGTAAGGCGAGCGTCGCCAACGCAAGACGCACATTGAGAGACAGCATGATCACGACAATGCCTACCAGGGTCAGCGCATCCATGAAGATAGTCAACGTGCCGGCCGAGAACGCCTCGTTAATGGCGTCTACATCGGTCGTCAGTCGCGTGACCAGCCGTCCCACAGGATTCCGCTCAAAAAAACTTGCCGGCAGCTGTTGTAAATGCGCAAAAAGATCGCGGCGCAAGTCGGCCAGGCTTTTCTGCGCCACCGTCATGGTGGCGTAATACTGCCAGTAAAAAAACACAAACTCGCCGATCAACGCGCCGGCATACAGCACGCCCGCAACCGTCAAGCCATGCGCATCGTTCTGCGTGATGTAGCGATCAATCGCCAACTTCAAAATATAGGGCTGCGCCAACACAAAGGCTGAAGTAAGCGGCAAACAGACCAAGGCGGTAAAAAACTGCCCCCGATATGGACGTACGTATCGCCACAACCGTCGCACCATGGCGATGTCATAGGGTTTACTCAGTGCGTCCTCACGCTGGAAGTCTTGCTGCATCACAGCTCCGCCAACTCCTCTTCGAGCGTCTGTTGTTGAAAGATCTCGGTGTAGACGCCGCCTTGCTCCACTAAATCCTCATGCGCGCCCATTTCCACGATACGACCTTCATCCAGCACGACGATGAAGTCCGCATCGCGCACGGCGGAAATCCGATGCGAAATGACGATGACGGTTTTTCCTTGCGTCGTCTCACGCAGCGCGTGTAGAATGGCTTTTTCTGTTTGCGTGTCCACACTCGATAAGGCGTCATCAAGCACGAGGATCGGTGGGTCCGCCGCCAGGGCGCGCGCTAACGTGAGCCGCTGTTTCTGGCCGCCAGAGAGCATCATACCGCGTTCGCCCACCACGGTGTCGTAGCCGCGCGGAAAGTCTTCCACGTCACGAGCAAGATGCGCGACGTGAGCGGCCCAACGCACCCGGTCTTCATCTAGCCGGGGTAGTGCAAAGGCGATGTTGTCCCTGAGGCGCGAAGAAAACAGGAAGGGATCTTGCGGCACAAAGCCGATCCAGCTCCGCAGCGCCGTGAGTGAGACGGTGCGAATGTCCTGTCCGTCAATGGTAATAGACCCGCTCGTGACATCATAGAGGCGAGGCAGCAGATTCACCAACGTCGTCTTGCCGGCCCCCATACGCCCTACAATTGCCACAGTAGAGCCGGCGGGAACAGTGAAATTGATATCGGACAGAACCTGATGGCCATTCTCTTTCGCATGATAGGCGAAATCCACATGGTGAAAACCAATCTCGCCGCGGATCTTCCGCGCCAGGCCATCGCCTTGTCCGCCAACAATTTCCGGTTGCGCCTGAAACACCGCTTCCAGGCGTTTGAGCGCCGCCTTGCCGCGTTGAAAAATGGAGATGAGCCACCCCAGCGCCATCGTCGGCCACGCCAGCAGATGCAAGTACCCCATGAAGGCCACAAGATCGCCGATACTCAAGCGTCCGGCGATCACATGCGAGCCGCCGTACCACAGCACAACGAGCAGTCCGAGCCCAGAGACGCCTTTCATCAACGGCTGAAACAACCCCCGCACCTGCGCCAGCGCCATGCTCTCGGCTTTGAACACGTCATTGAGCCGGGCAAATTCCGCATTTTGCCAGTCTTCCCGCACGTACGCGCGAATGACGTGAATGCCGCTCACGCTTTCTTGTACGCGGCTGGACAGATCCGCCAATCCAGCCTGCACCTTGAGCGTTTTGTCCATGATCTGGCGGCTCATCTTTTTGACGGTGAACAGCATGAAGGGATAGAGCGACAATGCCGCAACGGTGAGCCGGAGATCAATCGTCACCATGGCGGACACCGCATAGGCGTAATAGAGGGGCGTATTCAGGATGTTGATAATGCCCAGTCCTAAGAGCATGCGCACCGCAGTCACATCATTGACCAGGCGCGACATCAAATCGCCGGTCAACTGGCTTTGGTAGTAACTCAGGGACAGGGTCTGCAAATGAGAAAACAGATCATTGCGCAGCTCATACTCAATATCCCGGCCTACGTTGAAAATCAGGAAGCGCGAGAACGACCGCACCACGCCTTGCACCACAGCGACGCCCACGATGGCGAGGACTGAGAGTGAGAGCTGTTGAGAAGAGGCTCCATGTTCGATCGCCTCTACCGCATGCTTCAATAGTAATGGAATAGACATCGCCAACGTGGCCGACGCCACAAGGCATAGGATGCCTCGCAGATACCTGGCGCGGTAACGCACGATATAACGCCATAAGCGGTGCATGGATGCTATTCAACATACAGGCCGGCATCACCGGGCGGCAAGGGGAGTTTGAGGGGCGGCGGCTTAGGGCGTCGGCCACAAGCAGAGCGTGCTAAGGCGCAGTTTCATGATGACCGCAAGCGGTAATCGCCCAGCTGCAGAAAGCTTCTTCAACATGTCTAGCACCCCGAAAATTCATGTCACAGCGAGTGTTGCGAAAAGCGCTCACCCTCTCTTTTTGGAGCGGGCCTGGTCGTCTGCGCGGCCTGACAATGGCGCGGGCGGGCTGGGTGATAAACGCCGGCAAAGGCGCTGAGTATGCTCCCATGTCCCCGGCGGAAAGCGGGGCGTGCATCGGTCTCACCGTTGGATAATCCGGAATCGCGACTTGGAAGCGGCGGATGCTTCCGCGCCTCCTAGGGGTTGGGACGCCTTCCAGGCTCCGAGTTGGGCGCGCACCGCGTCAGCCCTCAGGCCAAGCAGGGTGCACACATTCACAAACGAAAATATGTATTCGGTGTCGTCGGAGAGGATCCACGCCTCCGCCTCAGCAAAGCGCTGTCGCTCCCTCGGTTTTCGCGCATGCAGAGCTGCCTGAAACGTCCGTACGGCATCAAGCAAGAGCGCTTCCAATAATTGCCGTTTGCCGGCGAACCGTGCGGGCAATGCATGCGGACCACCGTGGACGACCCCTCCGATGATATTCCGTATCCGACTGTAATGCTCTCCGTTCATGCGGGCGTACTCACAGATGGACTGGCGCGGCCCGAGACGTCGTCGCCAGGACCGTCATGCGAGGGCGCGCCCTGGTGTGGACGGCGCGTGCGGCGGACGTGCGCTGCGCGCCGGCGAGAGGGCGGCTGGGCAGCCGGCTCCTCGTTCGCCGCAAAGACAATGCGCTGACAATGAGGACAAAACGCGAGTTTGGGGGTTCTCCGCAGTTCAAGACAGAGGTGCGCCGGCACCTGCATATGACACCCCTGACAGGTCTCGCGACTGATCGCCACGACAGCGATGCCGCCACGATGGGCAAAGACCCGCTCATATTCATAGAGGACGAACGGCCTGATGCCCGCAGTCAAGGCGATTCGCTCTTCTCGTGCTGCGCAGAGCACGGCTTGTGTGGCGGCAATCCGATCGAGGAGCACGGCAGTCGCGCGTCGTCGTTCCTCTTCCTGCAGCAGAGCCGCTTCGTCAGCGCGCTGGAGTGCGGCGGCCTCCTCGGCGAGCTGCGCCTCCACGGCGTGGAGTTCTTCCTCCACCGCCGCCTGACGCGCTTCCAGCAACGTCCTCTCTCGGTGGAGGTGTTCATTCGCCTCTCCTCCGGTGCGGCGGCGACGCTCTCGACGCTTGTTCTCTCGGAGCTGGGCTTTGATTTGATCAAGTTGTGCGGCGAGCGCGTCCTGCGCCTGCGCAGCCGCCGCGAGGCGATCGCACCAGGTTTGCCTCTCCTGAGCAGCCACGAGCGCCTCCTCTTTGACAGCAGCAAGCGACGCGCGCAAGCGGTCGAGGGTCTGCACCGCCTCTCGGATGCGCTGGTCGCAGGCCTGGAGCGCCAGCAAGCGGGGCAAGGTGTCAGTCATTAGTCCACTCCTTTCTGAGGCGAGGCGCGCATTACTCTACGAGGCTGTATGCTCGGCCCTAACACGCGAAACATCGCTGTTGCGAGCGGTCTTCCACTCTGCCAACCGGACCAGCGTGTCTTCGTTCTCGGCCCGGGGATGGGCTTTCCGCACCAGGAACGTAAAATCTTCTACAAATCCATAGCGGAGCGCCCGTACAGCGGCCTCATGCACGGCGTCAACTGGCAGGTGGTGAAGGGAGGCGAGGGCCCGCACCTCTTTCCCTCGGCGGCGATCAAGACTCAACCGCCACACTCCCAGTCCAGCCATGAACCCCACGCTAGAAAGCGTACAGGCTATAAACATGCTCTCTTTCGCTCCACTATGCGATGATGACCTTCACGCCTTGTGCTTCGAGACGTTTTCAGGGCGCTGTTATCGGCCGTCACTCGCGCCAGCCACGTTTGCGCGCTTCTGCTTGTAATTCTTGCTCAAGCTGCCGCATCCGCTCCGGCAGCAACCGTCTGCCGAACTGCCCTGCCGCACTGCATAACTGATGATACTCGCGCACGTTCTGTTGCACGTCGGCGGGCAGTTCTGACCAGTGCTCTATAAGCACGTCAAACCAGGTCATGGCGATCCCTGTGGTGTTACTTCCGCATCCGTTTGGTAAATCGCTCCTCCATGTGGAGGAGCGCGGCTTCCACTCGCTGTGTCGCCTGTTCTGCCCGCTGGGCGATGGCGTCAATTTTGGCGGCGGCGACTTCGGCTCGTTGCGCTGCTTGCTCCGCTCGACTCGCGGCGTTCGCTGCCTGTTGGGCTGCCGTGTCGTATCCCGTCGGCGATTCGGCTTGCCGGGCCGCACAGCCGGCAAGCACCATTACGCCAAGGGTCGTTCCAACCGCCAGACTTTTCAGTTTCCATTGTTGTCGCATGTCCTGTTCCTTTCGGTTTGCGTTTGTTCCATATTTCCGCCGCTGGACGGCAGTCTCACTACGAATCGTCGCTGTCTTCAGCCTCTGCGCCCCTGAGGGTGGAGGGGAACCGCTTGCTGCGCCAGGTTGCCGCTCGTGGCGGCTGGTGGGAACGTCAGTTCCACACGCGACCGTCGTCCGAGTTCGTGGGAGACCCTGAGCGCCCCATCGAGTTGCGCAACCAACTGTCGCACTCTCGCGTAGGTTCCTTGCGCAATCCCGCGTCCCGCGTCGTCGATCTCGACGACTAACGTCTCCTGGGTCCACTGCACCCGCACGTCCCGCTCCTCTTTCCCACTTGCTCTCAGCGCGTGTTCGAATAGCAACGAAAAGATCTGCGACACTGCGTTCGGATCGACAGTGAGGACGGGAAGATCGGAAGGAATATGGCAGCGCACTGGTGCGCTGCTCCCTTGCAGTCGCTGCCGCACCGTGGCAACACACCGGGCAAGCAACGGTCCGAGTTCGACCCGCTGGCGCCGAGCGGGAACATGGCGCTCTCGGCTGTCTGCTGTCCACACAGTACTCGTCCGTGTTGGCGATACGGCTTGTTCAGCGGAGTGGAGGAGCGCGTGCAGTTCTTCAACGGCAAACTTGATATCTTGCACGAGCAGCAGCAGATCGGTCGGCTCTCCGCCTCCTCGCAACCGTCGCTCCAAGAGGCAGACATGTTGCAACAAGCGATGGACGCGGTGTCTCCCTTGCACCAGCGCCAGGAGCTGCGCTCCACCGTCGTCACCCTGAGTCGTCGTATGGCGCGCTTGTGACAAGGCCATATCGGTAGGTATCCTTTCCGCGGGCGATTGCTTCGGCAATCTTCCTTTTGCGTCAGATCCGCGCCGCCGTGTCTTACACCACACCGCCGGGCGCGCGGAACGTCGCCTGCTCCACACACGCATCAGTCAAGTCCACGCCGTACAGATTGCACAGAAGGAACTCCGCCCCGTGCAGATTGGCGTGACGAAAATCCGCACCGTGCAAATCCGCTTGTACGAATCTCGCGCCCGCAAGCTCCGCCTCACGAAACACGGCCCCGGCCAGACCCACGTTGGCAAATTGCAGACCGCAGAAGTGCTCCCCAATCAAGACGGTCCGTTTTTCGGCATCCGTCAAGGTCACGGTGAGTTTCTGTTCCATCGCCTTGCTCCTTTCGAAGGGGGAGTGACGTGTATCTCTTGTGAGATCCTGAGCGGTCTCCTCAGAACGGAGCTTTCCGCCTGGCCGCTTCAGGGTGAACTGTCTCTGGTTGGTCAGCAGCCATTTTCAGTTTCTTCTCCAGGCGGCGACGATTTTTGCGGTCTCCCGGAGCGAGTTGCAGGTAAATCTGCAGCTGGCCGCGTACGTCCGGGGCGAGCGCCGTCCAGCGCCTGAGCAGCATCGTGAGCCATTCGTCATCATGCGACATCGTGCGACTCCTCCTTCTTAAACGACGAGGGTGGACGACTCGTGGCGTGCGCGGTCCGTGCTCGCCGTGCACTGTCCCGCACCGCGCACGCCACCCGCAGATGCAGCACGGGATCCAACGCGGACGGCAGCAGGAGAGGCCCTTCGCTCTGCTGCGCGATCGCCTCCGCTGCGGCAAGTTTCATCGCGTCGGTAATCTGCCTACTCCCGGCGTCGAGCGTGCCGCGTAAGAGCCCGGGAAACACCAAGGCGCTGGTTAACCTGCGTCCATCGGCGACGTACGGCGCGCCAACGACCCGCGCCACCTCCAACATCATCTCAGGAGTGAGATGCGCGAGGGCAAGGAGCGCTTGCCCTCTTCGCATCAGCTCCGGCCGGATGGGACCAGGAGCCCCGGTGGTCGCCACCACTACCTCCGCCTCCTGCATCACCTCCGCCAGGGTGGCGGCAGAGCCACCAAGGTGCGTAAAACGACGGCAGGCGTGTTCGCACGGATCGACACCCAACACATGTCGCACGCCGGCCGCGCGCAGCAGCTTGATGATCCCGATGCCGGCCGCACCTAAGCCCACCAGGCCCACACGGAGCCGTGTGAGCGCGCGGCGCGAGCGCCGCGCCAGGGTGAATACAGCGGCCACGACGACCACAGCCGCGCCATGCTGATCGTCGTGCCAGACCGGCTGCCGCAGCCGTGCGCTTAACACCTCTTCCACCGCAAAACAGGCCGGTGCGGCGATTCCCTCTAGGGAGATTGCCGCAAAGGTCGGCGCAATGTGGGCCAGCGTGCGCACGATTTCTGCGGGGTCGCTCGTTCCTATGAGAATGGGCACGCCAGACAGCGTCGTGACGGTATTGAGGAGGACGGCCTTTCCCTCCAGCAGCGGCATCGCCGCCTGCGGACCAATATCCCCGAGGCTCGGAACAGCCTCACCAGTGGTGACCAACGCCACCAGGCGCGGGATCGCCGTATACGACTGCGCCAAGTGCGGTGCCTGCGCAATCGACTGCGCCACGCTCGTTGCGCCCGAGGTGTAGAAGGTGGTGAAGTCCTCATCGCTCCGAAACGAGACGAGCGGCTGCACGCCAATGAGACCACCGCGATGCGCGTCGAGCGCCGGATTCGATTCCCCTTCGATCTGCACGTGCTCAAGACTCCCAAGCGCCTGGAGGATTGCCGCCCACTGGTCTTCGCTGGCGGCAACGATATCCAGTTCCACCAGACGCCGGCGCGGATTGTCGTGGAGGCGATGCACCTCGCCGACGATCCCCCCGGCTCCGCTGACCGCGGCGGTCACCCTGGTCAGTGCTCCCGAAACGTTCGGAAGCGAGAGACGGAGATGTTTGCTCTCTCCACTTGTGTGATCATTCTCCATGATGTTGCTCTCTGCTATCTCTCACGGCTGGACTCTGGCGGAGGAGGGTGCATGTCAACGCCGGCGCGGATGCGTTGGTTGATGGTCTCACGCATGGCCGCCACGTGCTGCTCAATGTGGCGTTTCTCCCAATACAGCAGCGGGCCGCCGTGGAGAATGCACTGCGCAATGCGTTGACACTCCGGGCAGTCCAGCTGTAATTGCGCCACCTTGTACGCCCAGTGTTTCATGTGTTGCGACCTCCATTGTTCACACGCGCACATGCGGGAGACGCAGCCTCAGCGCCCCGGCGGCTTGTGACACTCCAGACCCTGCGTGCGAACGCATCGACTCGTTCCTCGAGCTGAAGGAGCTGTTGATGCTCCTCCGGCGCCAGCAGTTTCCTGCCTTCACGCGCCACACGGCCGAAAAACACGCGTTGATCGCGCAAAAAGCGCAGGAACTTCTCGATCCGTTTCTGCTGCTGTTGCCGTTCCGCTTGCGGCTCCTGCTTGAGACGCCGTTTCTCAATCAGAGTCACAATGGCCTCATACGACGCCGCCACTCCAGTTAACAGTCCGCACACCCATGAACCGACGCTCTGTACGCTGAGACTTGGCAACCCAGGCAGCCGCGCCAGTGCGAGCTGCCCCCGCCCGGACGATCTACACCAGGTTACCAGTCGTGTCGGCGTGACACAGAGCTTGAGTTCTTGCAGCGTAAAGAGTGCACGCCGCGACGGGAGCGCTACAAACGTCACCAGAAATAGGGTGGCGCCCGCATGGATCACCTTGGCGGACTGATGGCGCAGCAGAAAATAGGTGATCGCCTCGGGCGGCAGTCCATAGCGCTCCTGTAGGGCGTCAAGCGTGAATCGCTCAGCGCTGGAGAGGTCGATCCACCTCATCTCTTCCGGCTGCGGAACAGTCTGAGACCAGGTCTGATCCGCAACTCGCTCAGTCACGGGAGAGCGTGCAGCATGTCCATCCGTCGGGCGAGCGATCATGTTCACCCCATCTCCTCATAGCAAGTGCGTGGCGAACGCACCTTTCATCTTTAATCATCAAAGCATACAGCGTGCCTGAGGGAGGCAAATCGCCAAGTCCCCGGCAGAGCAGGAATTTTGCAAACTGGCGCACACCGTGCTGTTTCTAAAGACGCTGCGCCCAGCGGCAGTTTCGGCACAGCAGAACCCAGCTGCGCGTCATAATCTGCGAAGTGTGCATATTAACGCAAATTTGCCCTTGACAGACTGCCATTTTTGCACTTCATGCGTGCCGCTCCACCAAATCGAACGACGTCCAGAAAATGGGGCTAAGCTCTCTCCTCATGCGTCATGAGGGGGATCGTCATCCCCCTCTTTCGGAGTGATGCAACGGGCTTCGGCTTGTAACTCACGCTCGAGTTGCCGCACCGCCTCCGGCACGAACCGCCCCCCATGCTGCTCAACGATCGTAGCAAGCAGGTAATAGCGGCGCACTTTTTCTTGCGTCTCAGCGGAAAGACGCGACCAATATTTCAGCAATACATCAAGCCACAGCACGACAGTCCCTCCAGCCTTTCCATGCTGGTTGCGGCGCCGCCAACCTGAGTCAACATAGCGTGGGTGTCAGCGGAAGCTGCAGCACGACACACAGGCCCTTGTGGTCTACGCCGCTACTCGCCGTGAGCATGCCGTCCAGCCTCCGGGCAAGCTGCGCCGCCGTCGCCAGGTCCGCCTCCGGCGACGGCGCAATAAAAAGCCGCGGGATGTCTTTGGGCGCCACCCACGGTCCTTCATCTTCTACCCTGAGCACGAGTCCTCCGGCAGCCCGCTGCGCCCGCACGACCACGCTGCCTTTTGGCGGCGTCACCTCCAAGGCGCGGTCCACCAGCAAATGAAACAGCCGCACGAAGGATACCGCGTCAATCAGCAACGGAGGCAGTCCCTCAGGAAGCAGAAACTGCAAGGTTAAGCGCCTGTGATGGGCTTTCAGAGCGAAGAGAGCAAAGCCGCTCAGCAGGCATTCTTTGACGTGGATCACTCGATGGTGTGGGACTGGCACAGGCGCTCCTCAGGGCGTCTCGTGAGAATAACTCGCACGTTCGAGGGCGCAGCGGGTATGGAAGCCGCGGTTTGCATCCGGCACGGAGAGCGCAAGGCGGAGAGACACATTTAGTAGACCGCAAGAACCTGCACGTCCAAGTAGAGATTACCAGATCACGTGTAGTATAGGTGACGATGACTGGGTGTCCTCTGGCGCCCAAGGCGCGCCTGTGCGGTTGGTGGTTTCGCCTCTCCGAACAGGCTCTCCTCCGTGATGAGGCTCCATGCCCGCTGCAGACCCACCTCTACGGCAAGTTTAGTGCCGAGCAGCAGCGGATCGTGCAACATCAGCAAGATCAACGTCTTGTCCGTGCCGTTCGACATATATCACGGAGAGAGAACACGGCTGAAGAGGCCAAATATGCACCCTGGGACTGGCAAGACGCTCACCAAGGGCAAAAATGGCGCGTTATAAGGACAAGCGCTACGATTCATCTGCTATTTTTGCATAATCTGCCGCATTGGGCGGGCGGCGTCGTAGGGGAAAGCCGTAGGCTTTGATTTTGGCGTGCAAGGTGCGCAGACCGATATTCAGCACGCGCGCCGCTTCTTTCCGCGTGGGATAGGCCTCAAGATAACAACGCAAAATCTCCTTTTCTGCGTCTTGCAGCGTGACGCCGATTGGCAGGCGGATCTCGCGGGACTGGACTGTCGCTTGGATATTTGCAGGAAGATCTTTCAGGTCAATCTGTTCCCCACGCACGGTGAGCACCAGACTTTCAATGACATTGCGCAACTCGCGCACATTGCCCGGCCAGGAATACTGGACCAGCCGCTCCACAGCGTCGCCTGTGAAGCGACGTCCCCGCTTGTGATATTTTTCACAGAACTCCTGCAGAAACTGCTGCGCCATGAGCGCGATGGCATCCCGTCGTTCGCGCAACGGCGGGATGTGAATATGCACCACGTTCAGCCGATAGAACAGATCTTCGCGAAACCGGCGCACTCGCACCGCTTCCTGCAAATCAACATTGGCGGCGGCAACGATACGCACGTCCACTTTAATCTTCCGGGTGCCGCCGAGACGGCGAAATTCACGTCGTTCTAAGGCTCGCAGCACTTTAGCCTGACAGGCCAGCCCCATTTCATTCACTTCGTCAAGAAACAGCGTGCCGCCGTCGGCCAGCTCAAACACGCCAACCTTGCGCTCATCAGCGCTGGTAAACGCCCCTTTCTCATGGCCGAAGAGTTCGTTCTCCAGAGTTTCCCCTGAGAGCGAAGCGCAATTGACGGCGACAAACTCCTGGGACGCTCGTGGGCTGAGGTGATGAATCGCCCGCGCCACTACTTCCTTCCCTACACCGCTCTCCCCAGTCAAGAGCACACTCGCGTCAGACGGCGCGATGCGTTCGACGAGATCGAGCACTTCGCGCATGAGGGTCGAACGAATAATCATTCCCCCCAGGGTGCGCACACCGGTCGGGGCCGGCTCGCGGTCGAAACCGCGACGGTGGTGACTGCGCTGAGCGCTGTGCGTTTCGTCACCCATAAACGCCGCTGCTACAACCCCGACGGGTAACGCTCACCAGGCATTTTGCCCAAGAGGCGTAACAACCCATCGAGAATGGTGAGGGGATGGGGCGGGCAGCCAGGGACGTAGAGATCCACGGGAACAACGGTGTCCGCGCCATTCTGCACCTCAGGGTGATCGACAAAGGGACCGCCGGAAATCGCGCAAGCGCCCACGGCAATCACGATTTTGGGCATGGGCATAGCGTCATACGTCTTTTGCAGGGCGAGCCGCATATTCTGCGTCACCGGTCCAGTGATTAACAACCCGTCCGCGTGACGCGGCGAGGCGACAAATTGGACGCCAAAGCGACCCAGGTCAAAGACGACCGTATTGAGTACGTTCACATCGGCTTCACAGGCATTACAGCCGCCTGCACTCACTTGTCGTAGTTTGAGCGACCGCCCGAAGAGGCGGCGTGTTGCTTTGTCGAGCGCGTGAGCGAGACGCACCGTTTCGCCCTCAAAGAGCAGATCACTGCGCGTCCTTGTGGCGAGTCGATAGTCTTGGGTAAAGCGAATGGCGTTGGTCGGACACGCCTGTACGCATTCCGTGCAGAACAAACAGCGCCCGAGATCCATATGGAGACGTTGTCCGGTCCGTGTAACCGCCTCAGTCGGACAGACCTCGATACACGTCTGGCAGTCCGGCGCGCATTGCTGCGAATCCAGTGTGGGACGACCGCGAAATCGGTCTGGCAAAACCGGCGCCTGGTCCGGGAACCGGAGCGTGCGATGTCCTTGTCGCCAACGTGTACGCAGTAGATCGAGCATATCACCGCCTTACAAGTCATGTCCGCAGTACGAAAGATTGAAACTTTTGTTGCAGAGAGGAAAGTCCGAAATTTGTTGATTCCGCAAGGCTATAGCAAGTCCCATCCAATTATGAAACGATGGATCGACGACCTTGTACGTCGAAAAGCGACCCTGCGCGTCAGTGATGGCGATATGGCAGATCTCTCCGCGCCACCCCTCTACTAAAGAGACGACCAGGTGGTCCGGCGCGAGTGGACCAAGCGCGATGCGGCACGGACCGTCGGGCAAGGTCGAGAGTTGCTCGCCGACAAAGGCGACCGAACGTTGCATTTCTAGCCACCGGACAAAGGCGCGGGCGAAGACGTCACCGGTATGCCAGGTGGAGACCGGAATGTGGGCAAAACGAAACATGCCTGACGGAAACTCATGCCGTACGTCCTGTTCCACGCCGCACGCACGCGCGGCAGGACCAACCAACCCTAACGCTTCGCAGTCCGCACGCGTCACCACCCCGGTGTCTTCAAATCGCGCCAGCACCGAAGGAGTGTTCCACAACAGGTCCACAGCGCTCGTCGCGTCATCGAACGCCGCGCCCAAGTGGGCGAGTAACTGGTCGACGCGCGCGCCCTCAACCTCGAACCCGACGCCGCCCGGGCGAATCAGGCCACGGCCAAAGCGACTGCCGCAGAGCAGCGCTGTCATATTGAGAAAGTCTCCGCGGATGCGTCCACAATAGGAAGCGGTAGGCAAGTACCCGATATCTCCGGCGAGCGCGCCAAGGTCGCCCGTATGGTTGGCCAGTCGTTCCAACTCTAAGGCGATCCCGCGCAACGCCTGCGCCCGCACCGGCGCCTGACAGCCCGCTAAGGCCTCCACCGCCTGGCAGTACGCCGTGGCATGCCCGACCGAGGTGTCGCCAGCCAGTGTTTCCATGTAGTGGATCGTGCGCGTGGTTGGTCCACCGACGAGCGCGCGCTCTACGCCGCGATGCTGATAGCCCAAAGAGATTTCGAGGTGCAGCACGTGCTCGCCGTGACACTGAAAGCGAAAGTGCCCGGGTTCGATCACGCCGGCATGGACCGGCCCGACCGCAACCTCATGCACCTCTTCTCCCCGCACTTGAAAGAAGTGCGTAACGCTCGGCAAGCGCGCCTCGTCTCCCCTCAACGGCCATACTTCATGACGAGGCCGATACGACGCATGAAAACGAATCGGTTTGAGCCAGGGGTGTCCTTCGGGTCGCACCCCCCACTGCTCAGCGAGTTCCCGTTCAAACCAGTGCGCCTGCGGACAGTCTGGTGTGAGCGCCGGATACGCATCATGGACCACGGTCGAAGAGACCGCCAGACTACCAGTGCTGCCGTACCCGAGAACCGCAAGAAGTTGGATCGCGTCCCGCTCACACGGACGCCCAAAGAGCGCCGCCAAACGCCCACCGTCGGCCACGCCGCTCACGACCGTCTCACGAAATTCACCCATGGTGAGGAGTGGGACCGCTGGAAAGGGCGCCGGCTCGTTCGGCCGCAGTGCAAGCGTAGAGGTCATCGCCATCTTGCTCACCCCAACAGGCGCGCGGCTTCGTGGAGGGTCTGCCGTAATAACGGCGGCACATAGACGCCAAGCATGAGAACCAGCGCGCCTAACGCCGCAGGAGAGGCCACGCTCAAGAACGACTCAGCCGCGGCTGGTCGCGCAGGGGATTGACCGGAGACGCCCTGCGCCATGCTCAGCATCGTCGTCGCCATACCTACGAAGATCACCGTCAAGAACACCAGATAGGTGACGGCCACACCACTGCGGCCGTGATCCAGCGCCGCTTTGAGAATCGTGAACTCACTGAGAAAGGGACCAAATGGAGGAGACCCGGTAATGGCGAGAAAACCCGCGACCCATAAGACGCCGGAGACAGGCGCGACGCGCAGCACACCGCGCACGTCCGCCGTGGACTTTGAGTGATACGCGGTCAGGATGTTGCCCGCCACGAGAAAGAGCATCGCTTTGGTCAACGCGTGATTGACTGCATGCAACAGCGCCCCGAACACGCCACTGCCGCCGAGACCGGTGCCCAACGCCAGGATGCCCATATGCTCGACGCTGGAGTACGCCAGCAACCGCTTGTAATCCGTCTGCCCCTGCAGAAACACGGCGGCGGTCGCCATGGACACGAGCCCGAAGCCGATCAACACGTCCTGCCCAAACGCGGCGTCTCCCGCGGCGGCACAGATCTGTTGCATCCGCAGGATGCCCAGGAACGCACAATTTAACAGCGCCCCGGAGAGCAGGGCGGAGATCATAGACGGCGCTTCGCTATGGGCGTCCGGCAGCCAGGTATGCAGCGGCGCCAGCCCCATCTTAGCGCCATACCCGACGAGGACCAGCACAAATGCAGCTCTCAACCAGGCATCGTGGAGCCGTACGGCATTTTGGACAAGCCGAGGCATCACAAGCGGGAATGACGAGCCATCTGGTTGCACCGTGGCAATGGCGAGAAAAAACGTGCCGAGCAGCGCCAGCGCGATGCCCACCGAACAGATCAACAAGTATTTCCAGGTTGCCTCCAGCGAGCGATGATGCCGATGAAAGAAGATCAGCGGCGCGCTCGCCAGGGTCGTCGCTTCAATCGCCACCCATAAGACGCCGAGGTGCTGACTCATCGTCGCGAGCGTCATAGCCGCCAGGAAGAACAACAAACATCCGGTGAAGCGTGCTTCCGGCGCATCAGCGAACACAAACCCTTCTGTAAAATCCGTATGAGTGGTGTGGCGTTCACGGTGGAGATAGGGCAGGCCGTACACCGCCGCCGCCAGGAATAAGAGGCTCGTAATACTGAGAAATACCTGTCCCAACGCATCCAACGACAACCAGCCATCCAGCACCGGCGGCGGCAACGCCGTCCACGCCACGCCCACAAGCACCGTGTGAAGCACGGCGGTGAGGACGAGCAGCGCGCGACGCAGCCCGTCAGCGCGAATGACAAACGCGAGGAGGCCGGTCACAACAGGAACGAGTAATAACGCGAGCAGCATGGGATCACTCCTTGAGTAGCACGAGGCGATCTGTGTCAATATGGTCAAACTGTCGGTTAATGTGAAAAATGGCGATGCCCATCACAAAGACAGCGACGAAGACGTCAAGGAGCACGCCGAGTTCGACGACGAACGGAGCGTTGTGAACAAGGCCCACGCCAAACGCGTAGATGCCGTTTTCGAGCACCAGGTAGCCCAAGACCTGCGTGAGGGCTTTTTTCCGGCTGATAATAACAAAGAGACCAACGAAGATGGTGAACAACGCGACTGGAACGATCAAAGGTGACGGCGGCGTTTGTGGGAGCGGCAGCCGTGCACTCAGCCATAGTGAAAACGGCAACGTCGCCATCCCGATGAGCAGCGAGAGGTTAAACCCAACGTACGGCTCAATCTCCCGCCGCACCTCGGCTTCGCGCAGCGCGCGAAACAGCAGCACGGGAAAAGCGACGCCCTTTACACTGATGCTGGCGATCGCCAGCATCGCCGTCCGTAACGTATTTGTTCCTTCATGCGCAACAACGGTCATTAAGCCAAGGAACACGCCTTGCACCGCCACACAGCGAATACACGTCGCCAATCGGCTCGAGCCCAACACCAATAAGTTCAACAACACGACAACGACTAAAACCGCGTCAATCCACAGTGACACACGTCACCTCATCACTAACACGAGCGCCAGGGTCGCCAGCACGGTTGCGCCCACCAGCAGTTGCGGCACACGCAGCAGACGCACCCGCGCCATTGAGGATTCGATAAGACCCGTGCACACGGCAAGTCCGACCATCCCCGCCGCCATCGCCGTCATATCAAGCCATAGCGTCCCGCTATGCACGGGCGCGAGGAGGCTGACCAGCAGGGTTCCGAGCAACCAGAGCTTCACCGCACTGCTATACATGATAAAGGCGAAATCCGGGCCACTATAATCCAACACCATGACTTCGTGAATCATCGTCAACTCCAGATGGGTGGTCGGGTCATCGATAGGGATCCGCGCATTCTCGGTTAAAAACACCACCAGGAATGCTGCGGCGATCAGGATGAGCGCCGGACCAGCGTGCGTCCAGCTTTCTGTCGTCATATTCGGGAACATGAGCGACAATGAAAAAGTTTGTGTCTGTCGCGCCACCGCCGCGAGCCCCAAGAATAAGGCCGGCTCAGCCAGCGCGGAGAAGGTGACTTCCCTGCTTGCTCCCATCCCCTCGAAACCAGATCCTGTATCGAGCGCAGCGATGACGGTGAAAAAACGCGCGAGCCCAAGCAAATAGGCAAACAGGACAAAGTCTCCAGGAAATGCGACCAACGCTGGCGTCCCGCCGAATGGAACCAGCGTCAACGCCATCAGCATGGCCCCGAAGCTAACGACCGGTCCCGCACGGAACACCCAAGTAGTAGTGCGGCTGTACACCGCGCCTTTCTGCACGAGCTTCCCTATATCGTAATATGGCTGCAGGAGTGGGTGCCCGACGCGGCCAGCCACTATCGCCTTTGTGCGATTGATAATTCCTAGTAGCAACGGGGCGAAGATAAGAGCGAACAGGGGAAAGAGAACCTGCGCTATCATCATCGGTTCATCCTAATTTCCACACCAACAGGACGAGGAGGGTGAGCGCGATGTACAAGACGTACAGGTGCACCTGACCCTGTTGTACCCATCGGAACGACGATAAACAGCGACCCAGACCAACGAACAACGGCTGATACAGCCGGACGCGCGCAAAATCTTCGGTCTCCGTCTTCAGGGATGCGGCGCGCGGAAAGAGTCCTGACAGTCCGGTGTACGCTCTGCGCGTACGCAGGACAAAATCAAACAAACTCGTCAGCGGCTGGGCGAAAGACGACGCCGTGTACTGCATGCGCGGGGTGGGACGAGCATACCCGCAATCCCAAGTGACGTGCTCCGCCACCGCTCGCCGCGCGAGCAGTCGTTGTCGGAAGATCGCCACAAGCATCACCAACGCGAACAGGAGGAGACTGACGACAACCAGCGTGGAGAATGTGTTGTGCACCGACAGCAGCGAGACGTTCACTTCCTCCGTCGACAGGCCGGTCGCATTCGTGAGCGGGAAGACCAACGCTTTCACAACCCACGGCGCTCCAAGCCCAATGACCACGCAGCTCACAGCAAGGAAGAGCAATGACAGTCGCATGGCCACACCAACCTCGTGTGCGCGCGCAGCGTGGTCACTCCGTGGTTCGCCCAGAAATACGACGCCAAAGGCTTTGGCAAAACAGGCGGCGGCAAGCCCGCCAATAAAAGCAAGTCCCGCGATCACGGCAAGCGCCGGAACAGCCGCTGTATGCTGAAGCGTGGTTGCTCCGTGAAAAGCGCTGACATAAATGAGCAACTCGCTGACGAACCCGTTGAGCGGCGGCAGGCCTGATATGGCGACCGCACCAATTAGAAAGGACACGCCTGTCCAGGGCATCCGTTTGAGGAGACCGCCGAGATGGTCGATCTCCCGCGTGCCGGCGCCGTGCATGACGGCGCCGGCGCCGAGGAAGAGAAGTCCCTTAAACAAGGCGTGATTCAATACATGGAGCAGTCCGCCGGCGAATCCCAGCGCTGCGAGCGTAGGCGATCCATGGCTTAGACCAATGAGGCCAACCCCAAGACCCAGGGTGATAATACCGATGTTTTCCACACTATGGTAGGCCAACAGACGCTTCAGATCATGCTGGGCCAGTGCATATAAGACGCCAAGGATGCCCGAGGACACACCGATGCCGCAGAGCATCCAGCCCCACCATATCGCCGGCGGGCCAAGAAAAGTCAGAGTGCGGACAAGGCCGTAAATGCCCGTCTTGATCATGACGCCGGACATGACGGCGGAGACGTGGGTCGGCGCAGCCGGGTGCGCTTCTGGCAACCACACATGGAGCGGTATGAAGCCTGCCTTCGCGCCAAAGCCAATGACCGCCAAAACAACTAACAGGCCAGGGCCTGCGACAGCGGTGAACTGGTCGAAATCGAGCGAACCATGCTCCCGACCAAGTAACAGGAAGAGGACCAACAGAAACGCCGTCCCGCAGTGGGTCGCGACGAGATACACCCAACCGGCTTCTCGCACGCTCTCTTGTTCATCCTCAAAGGTAACCAGGAAGAAAGAGGCCATCGCCATCACTTCCCACGCCGCCAGAAACAGGACGCCATTCCGCGCAATCACCACGAGTGTCATACTGGCGACCAGCAAGTTGAAGAAGAACCAGGAGGCGCCGAGAGATTTTCGTTCGCGGTAGATTTGCAGATACTCACTGCCATACAGCGCGGCGACGCCGGACAGGATAAAAATCGGCAGCAAGAAAAACGCGGAGAGCGGATCAAGCGCGATAAAGAACGAGCCGTACGGCACATCCCATGGAGCCCGGACCGCAGCGCTCGGTCCACCACACAGCACGGGGAGGGAAGCAAGAAGACCAATGAGGCTGCCAACAATAACGCCGCCCGCTCCCACAAGAGTGGACCAGCGTGAAGATCTACTCCATAGAGCAACAACTCCTGTCGCCAGCAATATACTGAGCGCCAACAAAATGAGCTTCACCTATCCCTCGTGCGTCTTCATCGTAGACGGAACGGCGAGGGTTGCCTCGACGCGCCGCGCTTCGGCAAAGATCTCATCGCGCGATCCTTGTTGCGCCACCACCGCCTTAAAGCCAGGGTCTTGGAGTGCAAAGGACAGCCGAGAGAGTAGCCGCAGATGCGCGCGCACGGTTGGGCTAATCAAGGAAAACAAAGTGTGTACGGGTTTTCCGTCTAGCGCCCCAAAATCCACTGCCTGTTCCAGAAAGCAGAGCGTGATCAATGGACGCGTCACATGCAAGACAACTGGGTTGCGGACATGGGGGATCGCGATGCCGTCCCCGATGCCGGTCGACTCCAGCGCTTCCCGCGCCAATAATACTCGCAGCAGAAATTCGCGGTCCACTTCTTCCGGCAAGCGGAGCGTCTCGACAACGGCGCGCAACACCGATTCTTTGTCTCTGCCGCCAATCCGATAAAAAATCCCCCCTGCCTGTAAGGCGTCCACAAAACCAGGCAAGGGGGCAAGGCTGCTTTCAGGTTCTGCAAAGATGTCCGGCGAAACATTCATGCGCCGTGACGTGGCCCACTCCAACAATTCCGCCCGATTAAACCGGTATTGATCGTTAATCCGATACGCCGGCAGGATGCCCTGGTCGATCCAGCGATAGACCGTCTTCTCTGAAACGTTAAACAGGCGAGCGACATCCCGGACAACGAGTTGCATTTTTTCTCCAAAGATCTATTTGTTCCTTTATAGTGGACAATAATAGACATGTCAAATCATCGCAGCCCACCGCGACAGGGTCAAATTCTGACTTTTGCAGAGCAGCCGCCAGGGAGAGGAACGCGGCGCGTTGCGCCCCTCTGATGCAGAGGGCGGTAAAATTGATAGGCGCACGAGCACGCGTGAGCACACGAGAAGACTCCTGTCCGGGATTTGGGCTCTACCCATTTGGAGTCAGGGAAGCTGCTCCTGGCGCGTCCCCTGTTCCGCCCTTATTTGCCCATGTGGCGACGCGCA
The DNA here is from genome assembly GCA_035575235.1 of Candidatus Methylomirabilota bacterium. Taxonomy (GTDB): domain Bacteria; phylum Desulfobacterota; class Binatia; order Bin18; family Bin18; genus SYOC01. The sequence continues at coordinate 1,599 of DATLYA010000308.1, read as the reverse complement.
TCAGCACTCCCACCATCGCCCACATCACTATGGCGACTTCTGCGTCGCCAAAGTTGTACTGCGTCAAGCCGCCAATTAAAAAGCCCTCAATGCCTGCCGTCCCCCCCAGCGCCAGCGTCCGCAGATGTTCAGCTGCGGACGGCAAGCGCTGATAGGCGCGCCAACCCAGATGCAGAATCGACCAGAACAAAAACACGAACGCCGCCAGACCAATCACGCCAGCGTCAACCGCCATCTGCAGGAAATTGTTATGTGCATGGGCAGTGGTGTCCACTTGCGGATACCGTTGATAATAGGCGTCGCGAAATCGCTTATAGTTGCCGTACCCCCACCCGAGCAGAGGTCGGTCTCTGACCATATCGAGATTCGCTTGCCAGATCTGACTGCGCGCAAAATTGGTGCGTAGATCGAACGCGTATCTGGCGCGCTCCCACACGCCCGGACTTGTGAACGCGAGGGCAAGCCCAAAGAGCACCACGGCGCCCCCAGCTACCAGCGTCACTCTTCCACCTCTGATCGCCGCCAACGTGAGCAAGACAACAATGTAGGCAACCCATACTCCACGGGTCAGGGTAAAAAGCAGCGCCAGCGCCAGTACGCCCCACCCTGCCAGTAAACCAAGTCGCTCACGCCATTCACCGTGCGGCGCCAGGAGCCAGGTCGTCAGGAGCGTTAACGGGAACAGCATGTTGTGAGCATAGGTGATGCCGGTCGGAAACAACCCTTCCGTGCGAAACCCTTCCGCGCGACCAAACCAAAAGGGAGTAACTGACGGTGATTTTCCTGTTGCCCAGTGCCCCAGGTCGAACCCTGTGTAGTGCTGTACAACGCCGAAGGCGGCGACGCCAATCGCCACCACTACCGTCAGCTGACTGAGCCGCCAGGCTTCACGCGGATCAGCAATGAGCTCATAAACGGCAAAAGCGGCTCCGACAAGCCAGAGCTTGCGTAAGCCTACGAGGGAAGTCAGCACAGACGGGCAAAAGAGCGCCGCCGCTATCAGAGCGGCGAAAAATACGCCAAGCGGTCGATTGAGCGGCGTGCGCGGCGTCCGTTTCTCTCGCCAACAGCGATAGGCGGTAAACGCCAGGATGCAACCAAGCATCGTCTGTTGAATAGCGATAGGAAGGTTGAAGGAGATGAAAAACAGCGTCAGCAGCGTTTGCCGAATGTAGGTTTCCACAGTGTTCGCGAATGGTAGAGTCACAGTGCACGCTACACGTAACACGGACACCGGGCGTAAAACTCACTCTCTTCGCCCTCAGTCCTCCACACTCAGATCCCCTTACACTCCTCGCCGAGTCAACATCACTTTGACTGACTCCACCATAATGCGCATATCCAACCAGAGTGAGTAATTGTAGATATACGCGAGGTCGTATTTGAGTTTGTACTCTGGTGTGGTGTGATACTCACCGTTCACCTGCGCCAGTCCCGTGAGGCCGGGTTTCACTTGATGCCGTTCGGCGTAGCCGGGAATCGTCCGCATAAACTGCGCCACGAATTCTGGTCGTTCTGGTCGTGGCCCTACGAGGCTCATCGTGCCGTTCAGCACATTGAGCAACTGTGGAATCTCATCAATACGGCTTTCGCGGAGCA
>DATLYA010000307.1:0-7634 GCA_035575235.1 Candidatus Methylomirabilota bacterium | reverse complement strand
TTCGCGAACCGCCCCTGGTATGCAGGAGAACCAATTATGCTTGCGTCACAAGCTGTCGCAGCACATAGGGGAGGATGCCGCCGTGACGGTAGTATTCCACTTCGATCGGCGTGTCGATGCGCAATGTGACCGGCGTGTTTTCCGTCTGTCCGTTGGCGCGATGAATGACGAGCGTCACATCTTGTCGCGGTTTGGGGTTAGCGCCAAGGCCGACAATATCAAAAATCTCTGTACCGTCGAGTGTAAGCGTTTGTGCGCTGACGCCATCTTTGAACTGACACGGCAGAACGCCCATGCCAACGAGATTGCTGCGGTGAATGCGCTCAAAGCTTTGCGCCACCACGACTTTTACGCCCAGGAGTTGCGTGCCTTTGGCGGCCCAGTCGCGTGAGCTGCCTGTGCCGTATTCTTGGCCCGCCAGCACGATCAGCGGCGTATTGGATGCTTTGTATTGCATCGCTGCGTCATAGATACTCATCTGCTGGCCGCCCGGTTGGAATTTGGTTACGCCGCCTTCCACGCCGGGAACCATCAAGTTCTTGATGCGCACGTTAGCGAACGTGCCGCGTGTCATCACGCGATCATTGCCGCGCCGCGAGCCGTAGCTGTTGAAATCCGCGACAGTCACGCCATGTTCTTGCAGATAGACGCCGGCAGGGGAGGTCGGTTCGATCGAGCCCGCCGGACTGATGTGATCTGTAGTGATCGAGTCGCCGAAAATCGCCAACGCCCGCGCGCCAATAATATCTCCAATGGTTCCAGGCGTCATGCTGAAATGCTCAAAAAACGGCGGCTCTTGAATGTAGGTTGAGTCTGGGTCCCACTGGTACACTGCGCCGACACTGCTGGGGATTTCATTCCACAGCGGGTTCTCCGCCGAGAACGTGGCGTAGAGGCGGCGGTACGTAGCGGGATCGAACGCGGCAGTCAGCTGGTCGCGAATCTCTCCCAGGCCTGGCCAGAGGTCCTTTAAATAAACATCCTTGCCGTCTTTGCCTTTGCCAAGCGGTTCTGTGGTCATATCGATATTGACGCGGCCTGCCAGGGCAAAGGCGACAACCAACGGAGGACTCATCAAGAAGTTGGCTTTGATGTTCTGATGTACGCGCGCTTCAAAGTTGCGGTTGCCGCTCAAGACCGCCGCGCCAATAATGTCATTTTTGATCACGACGTCTTCGATACGCGCATCAAGCGGACCGGAGTTGCCGATGCAGGTCGTACAGCCATAGCCGACGAGGTTGAACCCCAGCTGGTCGAGATAGGGTTGAAGTCCCGTTTTGTGTAGATACTCTGTGACCACGCGTGAGCCAGGCGCTAAGGAAGCTTTGACGGTAGGTTTGCGGGTCAGTCCTTTCTCGACGGCTTTCTTCGCCAGGAGCCCCGCTGCCAGCATGACGCTCGGATTCGAGGTGTTGGTGCACGAGGTAATCGCCGCAATCAGCACATCGCCATGGCCGACGTCGCCCAGCGGCGCGCCGCCGTTAGGCAGCGGGAATCGTTTCCCAAGCTCGTTTGCCGGTTTGTTGTAGCCGTTTTCGGTGCTGGGTTTGCTGAACAGCTCGGTGAATCTGCTTTTTAGACTGGACAGTTCAATCCGATCCTGCGGGCGTTTCGGACCGGCGACGCTGGGCTGCACGTCCGCCAGGTTCAATTCGAGCACCTGGCTGTAGAGACATTCGCCTTTGCGCGGGATGCCGAACAAACCTTGCGCCGTGAAGTAATTGCGAAACGTTTCAATCTGTTCGTCGGTGCGTCCCGTGGCGTTGAGGTAGTTGCACGTTTCCTCGTCAATAGGAAAGAATCCCATCGTGGCGCCGTATTCGGGAGCCATATTGGCGATGGTCGCCCGGTCGGTCACCGGCAGGCGGGCAGCGCCTTCGCCATGATACTCAACAAACTTCCCGACGACGTTCGCTTTCCGCAATAGCTGCGTGAGATGTAAGACTAAGTCTGTCGCTGTAACGCCCTCGCGTAGCGATCCAGTCAAATGCACGCCCACCACGTCAGGCGTGAGAAAGTACACCGGTTGCCCGAGCATGCCAGCTTCGGCTTCGATGCCGCCGACGCCCCAGCCGACAATGCCAAGGCCGTTAATCATGGTCGTGTGTGAGTCCGTGCCGACGAGTGTGTCTGGATAAAAGACGCCGTCTTTTTCCAGGACGCCGCGAGCGAGATATTCGAGATTCACTTGGTGCACGATGCCGATGCCAGGCGGCACGACTTTAAAGCTCTTGAACGCTTGCATCCCCCATTTCAGGAATTGATAGCGCGGACGGTTGCGTTGAAACTCTAACTCCATGTTGCGCTGCAGGGCGTCGCTGGTGCTGGAGACATCGACCTGCACGGAGTGATCGACCACCAGGTCGACCGGCACGAGCGGCTCAATAATCTGTGGATTTTTGCCCAGACGAGACACCGCCGAGCGCATGGCTGCAAGATCAACCAACAATGGCACACCAGTGAAATCCTGGAGCAGAACGCGCGCGACAACGAAGGGAATTTCTTCGCTGCGCTCCGCATTGGGTTCCCACCTGGCCAGAGCGCGCACATCAGCTTCAGTAATCTTTTTGCCGTCGCAATTGCGCAGAACAGATTCGAGCACAATGCGGATGCTCACTGGTAATTGTGAGATGGGACCAACCCCAGCCTTTTCGAGTTGCGGCAAGGAATAAAACTGACCGGAGCGGCCACCGCTTATAGGAAAGGTCTGCAGAGTAGTAAAGAGATTATGTAGCATAGCACTCCCTTAAAGACGCAAAGATAGAAACTAAAAACCACCCCCTAATCTCTACCCCCCTAATTTCTTTTTGCGTTTTTCGCTTCATAATTACAGCCTTCTATCGGCGAGGTTGTTATATCCCTCCAGAGTGAAAAGGCAAGGCGGCCTTTTCTTGCGCTGCGGTGGTGTGCGATCATAGCTAGCGCAGCAAAACAGGAGAATTGTCCATGAAAGAAGTTGCGTCCGGGAATGCGTCGGCGAGCGGAGTGGAAGCCGCAGCCGACGCGCGTCCATTAGACTTTATTCGCGAAATTGTTGCTGCTGACAACAAGTCAGGCAAGTATGGCGGGCGAGTCGTGACGCGGTTTCCGCCTGAACCGAACGGGTATCTCCATATCGGTCACGCCAAGTCGATCTGCCTCAACTTTGGCATTGCCCTGGAAAACAATGGCGTGTGCCATCTGCGCTTCGATGACACGAATCCGACGAAGGAAGAGGTTGAATACGTAGACTCCATTAAAGACACCGTGCATTGGCTCGGCTTCGATTGGGGTGACAAACTGTTCTACGCCTCCGATTACTTTGAACAGCTGTACCAATACGCCGTGCAGCTCATCAAAGAGGGGAAGGCGTATGTGGATGATCTGACCGCCGACCAGATGAGAGCATATCGCGGCACTCTGACGGAGCCTGGGAAAAATAGTCCGTATCGTGATCGCTCAGTCGAAGAGAACCTGGATCTCTTTACCCGGATGCGTGCGGGAGAATTTGCGGAGGGAAGTCGCACGCTCCGCGCTAAGATTGATATGGCCTCGCCCAATATGAACATGCGCGATCCAGTCATGTACCGCATCCTCAAGGCGGAGCACCATCGGACGGGAAATACCTGGTGTATTTATCCGATGTACGACTTTGCTCACTGCGTGTCTGACGCGATCGAAGGCATCACGCACTCCATTTGTACGCTAGAGTTTGAAGATCACCGCCCGTTATACGATTGGTTTTTGGATGAATTGCGCACGCCGCATCATCCGCAACAGATCGAGTTCGCGCGACTGAACCTTACGTACACCGTCATGAGCAAGCGGAAGCTCTTGGCGCTAGTCAAAGGTGGATACGTGCGTGGGTGGGACGACCCGCGCATGCCGACGCTCGTCGCCTATCGCCGTCGAGGGTATACGCCCGAGGCGATTCGCCGTTTTTGCGAACGGATTGGCGTGGCCAAGCGCAACAGCGTGGTAGATGTGGCCATGCTGGAGCATGAGATCCGGGAGGATCTGAACAAACGCGCACTGCGGGCGATGGCGGTGCTGCGTCCAGTGAAGGTCATCATCGATAATTATCCTGAGGGCAAAGTGGAAGAGGTAGACGCTTTGAACAATCCCGAAGACCTCGGCGCTGGAACCCGAAAAGTGCCGTTCTCGCGCGAAGTGTATATTGAACGGGATGATTTCATGGAGGACCCGCCGAAAAAGTTCTTCCGCCTGGCCCCTGGTCGGGAAGTACGGCTTCGCTACGCTTATATCATCAAATGCGAACGGGTGGTGAAGGATGAAAACACTGGCGAGATCATTGAGTTGCACTGCACGTACGATCCGGAGACGCGCAGCGGCGGTGCCGCTGAAGGGCGGAAGGTAAAGGCGACTATCCATTGGGTGTCAGCGCCCCATGCCGTGACGGCTGAAGTGCGCTTGTACGACCATCTCTTTACAACGCCCGATCCCGGCGCGGTGGAAGATTTCACCACCGTGTTGAATCCGCACTCATTAGAAGTCGTGACCTCTTGCCGGGTCGAGCCGAGCCTGGCCACTGCGGCGGAAGGCAGCCGCTATCAGTTTGAACGGCTGGGCTACTTCTGTGTTGATCCGGACTCGAGACCCGGAGCGCCCGTATTTAATCGCACCGTCACTCTAAAAGATACATGGGCCAGGATCGCACAAAAGGGCGGGGAGTAACGTGACTATGAAATGTCCCAAATGCCGAACGGAATCCTTCACCGCCTTTTCGTGGCGCGAAGTGACAGTGGACCGTTGCGCTTCTTGTCACGGGATCTGGTTTGATGAGCAAGAACTTCCTCAGCTGCTCTCTGCTGGTCCTCGCCAGCTCACCCCACTACTCGAAGGAAGCGAAAATGAAGACCTGAACAGCAAGCGCGGCAACTGTCCACGGGACGGCTCTCCATTGGTGAGGATGTATAGCGCTATCAATCGATCCGTTGTGGTGGATATATGCCTAGATTGTCGCGGCATTTGGCTAGACGGGGGAGAGTTTGAGAAACTCCTGATCGGCAGGCAAGCCTGAAACAGCGTTTTCCTGATCTCTATGCTATGCTGCAGGACGTCCCCGACGGGATTTGAACCCGTGTCGCCGGCGTGAAAGGCCGGTGTCCTAGGCCGAGCTAGACGACGGGGACGTAGAAATGACTGGCAGGATTCTCGAGCGCGGATATCGGAGGCTGTAAATACTACTCTCCAGTCCGCATCCGCGTTTTGTCATCAAATGAGCCGCCCGGGACTCGAACCCGGGACCCTCTGCTTAAAAGGCAGATGCTCTACCTCCTGAGCTAGCGGCTCGGTTGAGTCGAGTGACCATACACGACTGCGTGACAAAACTCAAACCCCCTTTATCAGTCATTCAGTCTATCAGTCAGGCAGTCAAGACACGAGAGAAGGTGAGGGCGACTGTCTGGAGTGAGGGATGGAACGACTGAGCGACTGCAGAACTGGCGGACTGATTGACTGGGAGACGGCGTGGCTGTTAGCGTGACTGCATGACTACTGTTCGCTCTCGTTTTGCCCCTAGCCCGACCGGGTATTTGCATATCGGCGGCGCTCGTACGGCTTTGTTCGCGTATCTCTACGCTAAACAACAACACGGGGTATTTCTGCTGCGTATTGATGATACAGATCGACAGCGATCCACGCAGGAATTCCATGATGAAATTCTCGATGCGCTGCGTTGGCTTGGCCTTAACTGGGATGAAGGCCCCTATTATCAAAGCCAGCGGTATGACTTGTATCGGGGCGCCGCAGAACGGTTACTGCGCGAGGGGAAAGCCTACCGCTGTTTCTGTACAGCGGAAGCAGTCGAAGCCAAACGCCAGGCGGCAATGGCCGCTGGTCGCAAACCGATGTACGACGGCACATGCCGGGAGTATACGCCGCCGCCAGGAGATACGCGGCCTTTCGCGCTTCGCTTCAAAGGGCCGAAAGAAGGAGAAACCGTCGTTGACGACATCATTAAAGGGCGTGTCGTGTTCCATAACAGCGAACTCGACGATTTGATTATCGTCCGTTCAGATGGTACGCCGGTGTACAATTTCTGTTCGGTCTTTGATGACGCCAATCTCCATATTACGCATATCATCCGCGGCGATGATCATCTCGCTAACACCCCACGTCAGATCTTGCTCTTTCAGGCGCTGGACGTAGAGCCGCCGCGATTTGCGCACCTGCCGCTCATTCTTGGCAATGACCGTGCGCCGCTCAGCAAACGTCACGGCGCGACTGCCGTGCGCGCCTATCGCGAGCAAGGATACCTGCCCGATGCGTTGGTCAATTTCCTGGCGCGCCTGGGGTGGGCCTCTGGCGACCAGGAAATCTTCTCACGGGAAGAGCTAATCGAAAAGTTCCGTCTCGATGATGTCGGGAAGTCGGCTGGCATCTTCAACGCCGAGAAATTACAGTGGCTAAACTTTCATTATTTGAAGGAGCGTCCTGCTGCACAATTGGCGCAAGAAGTGAAGCCATTTATTCTCCAGAAAGGGTATACTATTCCAGGCGATGACGCCTGGCTGGCGCAAGCCGTGGCGACCCTGCAACCGCGCGCCAAGACGCTGGTTGAGCTCGTAGACCTGGCGCATATCTATTTGAGTGATAATATTACTATCGACCCAAAAGCCGTGAGTAAGTTTCTTACCTCGTCGACATTGCCGACGTTGCGGAAGGTGCGGGAACGGCTCGCCGAGACGCCATGGCGTGAGCAAGAGCTCGAAAAAGTGTTCGCTACGCTCATGGAAGAAGAACAAGTCAAACTTGGACAGATCGCCCAGCCGGTGCGTGTGGCCCTTACTGGCGGCACGGCGAGTCCCGGTATTTTTGAGATGATGATGGTGTTGGGAAAAGAGCGGACGCTTGCCCGTCTTGATCAAGCGCTTGCCCGGTCTTGAGAATTTTGAACGTTTTCATAAGCTTGACTTCCATGGCCGGCTTGTCTAAGAATGAAAACCACTGAGGTGTCGGCTAATTGGTAAGCCACCTGACTCTGGATCAGGCGATTGTAGGTTCGAGTCCTACCACCTCAGTTTCTTTTGGGTCCCATCGTCTAGCGGTTAGGACACCGGCCTCTCACGTCGGTAACACGGGTTCGAGTCCCGTTGGGACCATCTACTCTGTTCGACTTCTTTCCTCTGTCTACTGCACCCCGCAAATTCAGGGCTTGATTCGCTTTTTCTTGCGGGCCTACAATGATGCTAGTGGTGTATAGGTGGCGATGAACGTTTTTCTATTCCAACCTCTCTCGGCAACAGCCAACATAAGGAGTATTTCATGGATATTGAGAGGAGCACGTTTGAGAAGATCATAAGGGAGGACCGCGCCAATCGCGAGAGCAAGGCGTGGCGCGGCACGCTCCTGGACTACTTAGAGAAAGTCAAAGAAGACCCCACGCTCACCAAACTGGCCCACGCCCGCATGTATGACATGATTCTGGCCGCCGGGATGTCCAACATTACCGACTCGGATGACCCGCGCGTCAAGCGGCTCTACAAGGATGAGGCGTTGAAGGTCTACAACTTCTTCAAGGATGAATTCTTTGGCATTGAGCGCACCATTGCGCAGATTGCCCGTTACTTTCACTCGGCCTCCTTGAAGGGGGAAGAGAGCCGGCAGGTGCTCTATCTGATGGGGCCGGTGGG
>DATLYA010000306.1:0-4364 GCA_035575235.1 Candidatus Methylomirabilota bacterium | reverse complement strand
ACTCAAATTGTGAATGGTGCGCGCCACTAACTCTTTTCCCGTCCCGCTCTCACCGGTGATCAGCACAGTCGCTTCACTACTGGCTAATTTACTCGTGAGATCGAACACCTGTTGCATCTTCGCACTTCGTCCCACCAGAGGCCCAAACCTCTCCACCACTTCCATCCCCCCCTCGGCGAAGAGCTGCGTTATGGCTTGTTCCATCATATGTTTGTTCCTCCCTGAATCGATTCCCTACCCGCAGCGAAATTTTGAGGGTGGTTCCTTCAGCGCTTAGGGGGAGAGCAAACGAGGCGCCAGTAAGATTTTACTTTACATTTCAGTGGAGAAAGTGCGGCTTTCACGAAAAATTTAAGTTTTTTTATTATAGTCCGATATATCCGTGTGAGTGGCAAAAAATTAACGCTCTTGTTATCTCTAGCCGACCTCATCCGGGGGGAAGGGGCGATGAAGACTCTATCAACCGAAAATTACAAGAGATTTTTGCCGCGGCAAAAATTTGTCGCTGACCCCTTGCCTTTAGTACTGCAGAGCTTGTAAGGTACATAGAGTGCATGAGTTTGTTGATAAGATGTCTTTTATTCTTTTACTTTTTCACCAACAATTTGTTCGGCCACTAAGGGTTTCGGCATGTTCGGCGCCAGGTAAGGAGCCAAGGCGTCCAACCTGAGGGATAGGAAAATGGAGAGATGGTTCAGGGTATTTCCCCAGAGAAATCCCAATGATACCGTGCCGTGACCCTGAGTTGTCAATAACAAACAACGAACAATCATGAGCGCAGCTCAGTGGTGAGGCAACATAAGACCTTATGTCATTTCCCCCTTCTTCCTCTCTGCTTATAGGCGAGCACCCCCTGATGCAGAAAATTGAGACGATGGCTCGGCGCGTCGCCGCGACGGACGCCACGGTTTTGATTACTGGGGAGAGCGGCACCGGGAAAGAACTCGTCGCGCGTGCGATTCATAACCTTGGACCACGGGCCTCTCAGCCGTTTGTTCCTGTGAATTGTGCTGCGTTGCCTGAGGATTTGTTGGAAAGTGAGTTGTTTGGTCATGTCCGTGGCGCATTCACTGGCGCGCTGTCGGCTCGTGTCGGCATGTTTCAATTAGCTGACGGAGGCACAATCCTACTCGATGAAGTCGGAGAGATGCCGCTTTCGTTGCAGGCTAAACTCTTACGAGTGCTGCAAAATCGTGAGGTGCGGCCTGTTGGCGCCGACCAAGCCCTCTCCGTCAATGTCCGGGTGATTGCTTCCACCAACAAAGACTTGCAACGCGAAGTGGAGAAGGCCGCGTTCCGGGAAGACTTATTCTATCGCTTGCAGGTCATTCCGATTCATTTACCACCGCTCCGGGCTCGGCGCTCGGACATTCCTCTGTTGGTGCGCCATTTCCTAGAAAAAAATAACCGTAAATATAGCAGGGAGGTGCAGATCGCGGAGGAGACGCTCATCTATTTGTGGGAGTACGATTGGCCGGGCAATGTGCGAGAATTAGAGAATTTGCTTGAGCGCCTCGTTGTTCTTAATGAGAACAATGCGCTTACCCCAGAAGACCTTCCTCCTTATATTCGCTCTTTCATTGCTGAGAAGAAGCTTCCTCATCCACAGATTGGCGGCGGTGATGTGGATCTCCGTCACGTGCTAGAACAGTTTGAGTCTCGCCTGATTGACGAAGCCTTGCGGCGGTCAAACGGGAACAAGAGTGCAGCTGCGCAAATGTTAGGTCTTAAACGCACAACGCTTGTAGCGAAATTACGCAAAAAGAAAGTTCCAACCTCAACCGATCCAAAGGAAGCGTATCTCTAAGGACCCAAGAAACCTGTTAATCTAAGAGCATGACTGTGCAATGCCCCGTACTTACATAGGGATGCAAGACAAGGAGATAGCTCTTATGTCTCCAGATCAACCCCAGGCCCCAAGTGCTTCACCACCCACCGTTCTAGTAGTCGATGACAATAGGGATATGGTGGAGATCCTCACCCGCCTGCTCACCCGACAAGGTCTGCACGCGTTACATGCATACAGCGGACAAGAATGTCTCGATGTCGTTCGAACTCACGCTGTGGATGTCATCGTGCTCGATGTCATGATGCCTGGCATGGATGGATTGGAAGTCTGTAAAGCCTTAAAAGCCATGACGACCCCTCCCCCCGTAATTCTCCTCACAGCCAAAGACGATATGGCGACCCGTGCAGCAGGGATGGCGCTCGGGGTCAGTGAATTTGTTGTGAAACCGATCAATAATCGTGATCTGCTTGCCCGTATTCAGACGCAATTGTCCACCCGTCAATGGGAGCGGGAAATTGACCGTACCTCCGCCACCATGGGCCCGAACGGGAAAGCGTAAACGTCTGATCAGCAACCTTCTTATTGTTCTTATTGTTCACGCGCTTCACTCGACATTGATTGCCGCGCGTCCCTCTGGCACAATCCCACTTTTCTTGAGGAACGCATGAAAATTGCTGCTGTCAGAGGGTTTCGTGATATTTTACCGGACGAGAGCGCCTTGTGGCAGGCCATGATCACACAAGCGCGCTCGTCGTTTGCCGCATATGGTTTTGCCGAAATCATTCTCCCCGTGGTAGAAAAAACCGATCTCTTCGCCCGCGCGATTGGAGAGACCACCGATATTGTCGAGAAAGAGATGTACACCTTCACGGACCGTGACGATGCCTCACTCACGTTGCGTCCGGAAGGTACAGCCTCGGTCATCCGCGCCTACATCGAACATTCGCTGTATCATAAAGAGCCGGTGTCGAAGCTCTTTTATATTGGACCGATGTTCCGGCGGGAACGGCCGCAGAAGGGACGCTACCGTCAGTTTCATCAGATCGGCGCAGAAATCCTGGGGCGGGATGATCCATTGATCGACGCTGAACTCATCCTGATGTTGCATGATTTTTTCACAGCGTTGCAGCTCGATGTCGCCATCGATATCAATTCTTTAGGCTGTTCGGTCTGCCGTCCTCGCTACCGCGAGCAACTCCGGGTCTTTGGTGAGAGCAAACTTGCCGAGTTATGTGAGGACTGTCGCTCCCGGCTTGACCGCAACCCGTTGCGGTTGCTCGATTGCAAGAAAGAAGGGTGTCGGCAGGCGACGGCGGATGCCCCTGTATTCAGCGATTTTCTATGTGGACCGTGTAAAGAGCATTTTGCCCGCGTGCAAACATATCTTCAGCAAGAGCATAGCCCCGTCCAAGTGAATTCGCGCCTTGTGCGGGGGTTGGACTACTATTGCCGAACATCTTTTGAAGTGCTGGCTCAGGGGCTTGGCTCGCAGAACGCAGTCTGCGGCGGCGGACGCTATGACGGTCTTGTTGAACAATTAGGCGGACCAGCAGTTCCGGGCATCGGGTTTGCCATTGGCATAGAACGCCTGGCCATGCTGATTCAGGCGCAAAACCGCAATTTTGCAACACCACCAGAAGTCTTCATCGCCCCGCTCGGCGCGGCGGCGGAAAATCAAGCTTTTGCGCTCGCGCGCCGGCTACGCGCCGCCGGCTATCGTGTCGAGCTAGAAAGCGGCAATCGGGGACTCAAAACCCAAATGCGCCGTGCGGACAAGTTAGGCGTCCGCTATGTTATGATTCTCGGTGAGCATGAACTTGCGGCTGGTAAAGCCACTATTCGAGATATGCAGGCCAAAACAGACCGGCCCATGACGGTTGATTTCGCGCTTGCCGCTCAGGAGTTAATGAACGCAATTCGTAATACTAGCGATTAGTTGTTAGTTATTAGTTTTTAGTTTAGAGCAAGAGAGCTGAAGAACTAATCACTAAGCACTAACGACTAATTACTAAGCACTCTTTTCTATGGAATCTTTAGGTAACTGGAAACGTAGTTGTTATTGTGGCGAGCCGCGCACGGCTCAAGTAGGCCAAGAACTGACGATTATGGGATGGGTGCACGCCCGGCGTGATCACGGCGGGGTCACGTTTATCGATCTTCGTGACCGTTCCGGACTTTTGCAAATCGTTTTTAACCCGCAAATCAATGCGGCTGCGCACGCAGCCGCCAAAGACATTCGTATGGAGTTTGTCTTAGCCGTGCGCGGGACCCTGACGAAACGCTCGCCGGAGACGATCAACCCAAATCTTCCGACAGGAGAAGTAGAGCTGCAGGTACAGGAATTACGCCTACTCAATCCGTCCCGTACGGTTCCGTTTCCCATCGACGGAGAAACGACTCCGACGGAAAACGCACGGTTGCGGTATCGGTATCTCGATCTGCGTCGTCCCTCAATGTACCGCAACCTGCTTCTTCGTCACCGTCTGGCGAAAAGCGTGCGCGATTATCTTGATAGTGAAGGGTTTTTGGAAATTGAAACTCCTTTTCTCACACGCAGCACGCCAGAAGGGGCGCG
>DATLYA010000305.1:0-26256 GCA_035575235.1 Candidatus Methylomirabilota bacterium | reverse complement strand
TCATGTGCTACCGGATAACCAAAGTAAACGAGTAGACCGTCGCCCAGATATTGGGCGATATGGCCCTCATAGCGCTGGATTACGTCAGCGCAGGTCGTTTGATAGGCGCGTATCAGCTCGCGTAACTCTTCTGGATCAAGCTGCTCCGAGAGTGCGGTCGAACCTACCAGATCACAGAACATCACGGTCAATTGCCGTCTTTCGGCGGCAGAGTCTAGAGTTCGGAGTCTAGCGTCTTGCGTCTGAGGGCTTTGCATTTGAGCACAATGACTTTCAGATTCTAGATGCCGGACACTAGAGGCTAGACCGTGTTCGCTTTTTCCCCTTCTCTTCTTTTCCTCTACTGTTAACCCTCCCGTCCAGACTAAGACTTTCCCATCTTTATCAACGGCTAATTCTTTAGCGTCGATGAGTTCCGCCTTCAGGTCCTCTATATATTCATCATCCAACTCAAAGCGCCGTTTCAGGGCGCGATACGAAACCCGCTGCTCTTGCTGTAGGAGCTCTACGACTCTGTTCAAAACCTCATCAAAATCCACAGGTCCTGCCTTTCCTACAGTATGGAATTGGGGAGCCTTACTGCGCGACATAGCCGCCGTCGACTGACATGGCATGTCCAGTCACAAACGAAGCAGCGTCCGAGCACAGCCAAACCGCAGCTTCCGCAATCTCCTCCGGCTTCCCGGTTCGCCCCATGGGCTCTCCCGCCACTAGCGCTTCACTGAGGTCCGGTCGGTTATGGGTGAGCCGCGCGACCATCGGCGTCTCGATGACTCCCGGACACACCGCATTCACGCGAATCCCGGCCTTGGCATACTCTAAGGCCGCAGTCTTAGTCAGCCCGACCACGCCGTGTTTACTAGCGACGTACGCGGAAAGCCCCACCACACCGACTAACCCAGCGCCAGAGGCTGTGTTTACAATCGCTCCGCCACCCTGCTGTAGCATTTGGGCGATCTCATACTTCATGCAAAGCCAGACACCCTTCAAATTAATGGCCAACACTCGATCCCAGTCGGCCTCGGTGTACTCTACCGTCGAAACGAAGATCCCTTCGACTCCCGCATTGTTCAGCGCACAGTCCAGTCGCCCGTATGCAGCAACGGTCTGTTTGATCAATGCTTCGACCTCAGCAGCCTTGGAAACATCTGTCTTGACAAAGAGCCCTTGGCCGCCAGCCGCCGTGATCAGGCGGACGGTTTCTTGTCCGCCTTCTACCACTACGTCGGCGACGACTACCTTCGCTCCTTCGCGGGCAAACGCCAGGGCCGAAGCTCTGCCGATTCCCGAGCCGCTCCCAGTCACCAACGCAACTTTTCCGTTTAACTGTCCTGCCATTGTGCTCTCTCCTTTGTGTGTTGAGCGCCTTCACAAAAGAACCTCATACTAATTCCTCATCCTCGTTGAGGATAGTGAAAGCGTAAAGCTTACGCTAATCTTGCACTGCTCCAATAATAAAGAGTCCAGTCTCAACAAGAATCTCATTGCAGCGCTCCCCAAGCGTCTGCTCAAGATGTCTTGCTTCTTCTATCGGCAGTGATGCTGGGGGGGTACACGTCAATTGCAGCATCTTCATCCTCATAGTGCGTAAAGAGAACTTCTACCCGCGCCTCCGGAGAGATCTCCTTGACTAGATCCGTGAGTTCAGAGAGTTTTGCTTCGAGCAATTCCGGTCTATTGGGGCGTCTCTTGGGCATGCCACACCTCCGTAATGAGAAGGTTTACGAATTCCCGAGCCAGACGAACGGCTCTTTCAGAGTGGCGTTGACTCACGCCTGGTTGTCGATAATCCTCCGTATGTCGTAGTCGTATCAAGTTAGGCAGCGCGCTCGCAAAGCTTGCCGGAACAATTTTCCTTCGGTTGACAAAGCGATGAACAAAGTCACTATGCACTCCTTCTATGAGTCCATTCTTTGTGGACAATTCCTTGGCTCTCCAGGACGCAAATAGCTGCTTGAAATGCCGCAAAATAGGCGCGACTGACTGCGCTATCACAGAGTTGCTGCTCCAGACACAATTGAGCGGCTTTGAGCGACCATTGGGACCGTGTCCAATCCATGAGATTCTCATCGCCTCCGATTGAGATCAGCACAGTTCGTCTAACAACGTTTTCGCCTCTTACAAATCTTTGGTGTTAAACCCCTCGGTGAACCAGTCGTAGATCTTGGCTAACAGCTCGTGAGCTTCTTTAGTAGACGAGCAGGCCGTCACCGAGATACTGTGCAATATATCCGTCAAAGCGGTTGATTACCTCCGCACAAGTCCGTTGGTACGTCTGCACCACCTCGCGCCACTCTTCGGGATCAAGTTGCTCGGAGAGCGCAGTCGAGCCTACGAGGTCACAGAACATTACGGTCAACTGCCGCCTT
Organism: Candidatus Methylomirabilota bacterium; assembly: GCA_035575235.1. Lineage (GTDB taxonomy): Bacteria > Desulfobacterota > Binatia > Bin18 > Bin18 > SYOC01. Next base: position 23,887 of record DATLYA010000305.1, on the reverse strand, counting down.
TCGGCAGCAGTCGGTCTAGAGTCATTCAGTCTAGGGTCTAGAGTCTGAGCGGTGGCGGGTTGCCCTTGCTCCTCAGACCCTAGACCCTGGACCCTAGACGCTAGACGCTCTTTGCCTTTTGATTTGCCCGTAAGGGCAGCGCCGCACTCGCCGCAGAACTTTGCGATTGGCCTTATTTCGCGTCCACAGCTTGGGCACACCTGTATGAGCTTTGTCCCGCATTCTTCACAGAACTTCATTTCTTCTGAATTCTCAAATCCGCAGCTCGCACAACGCATAGGGCTTCTTTACCCCTTTGGCTTCTCCAGGGCAAGGAAAACGATTGACCCTTATCAGACCAAGACGGAGAGGTATTTTTTCGCTACGCTAGTTTTATGAGTGACGAATAAGGAGGAACTATGTCTTTCACCGCTATCACGTTGGAAAAGCAGGATCGCATTGGCACGTTGACGTTGAACCGTCCGGAAAAACTCAACGCCCTAAGTTCGACCCTTATCTCGGAATTTGTTGAAGCAATCAACCAAGTGGAAAAAGATCCTGACATCAAAGTCTTGGTTATTCGTGGCGCGGGGCGGGCGTTTTCCACGGGGTATGATTTGAGCGGAGGCTGGGAGGGCGAGTCGGGAAAACCATTTACCATCGATGATGATCGCAGAGTGTTGCAGCGCTACGTGGAAAATTGGTTGCGCTTACGAGATCTGCCGAAGCCAGTTATTGCCATGGTGCACGGGTATTGTTTAGCTGGGGCGACACAACTCTGCAGCTGCACGGATATGATTTTCGTGGCCGAGAACGCCAAGATTGGCTTTCCCTCGATTCCAGCCGGAGCAGGGTATGTCAGCGCTTTTTGGAACTGGATGGTTGGTCCACATCGAACGAAATATTTAGCGTTTCTTCCCGGCAGTCAGATTAGCGGAAAAGAGGCGGAAGCAATGGGATTTGCCACCCGCGCATTTCCGGCCGAAGAGTTAGAGAAAGAAACATACAGTTACGCCCGCCGCGTCGCCAAAGTTCCAGCGCAAAAACTGCAACTTGAGAAGCTCGCTATCAATCGCGCCATGGATCTGCGCGGCTTTCGCGTGGCCGTGCTGTCCGCCGCAGAGTATGACGCCATTTTCCACTTTGGTCCGGGAAATGAAGAGATCAGAAAAGTGCAAAAAGAACGGGGTCTGCGCGGCGCGATCCAATGGTATGAGGAACAGTAAGCTTATGGAGGGGCGATCCGTGTGATCGCCCCACTTCTCTGAAGGGCGAAGACAAGCTTCGCCCCTACATCACCAAACGGCAAGCAGAAGAACTATTTTACCGTTACAATAACTTTACGATCGCGCGGGCCGTCCAGCTCGACAAACATGACGGCTTGCCACGTGCCTAAGGCGAGCCGGCCATTTTGAATCGGAATCGTTTCGCTAGGGCCAAGGATCGCCGATTTGAGATGGGCCGCTCCATTGCTGTCGATCTTATCGTGTCGCCATATTCCCTCAGGAACCATGCGATCCAGAGCATCAAGTAAGTCCTGGCCAATCTGCATGTCGTCATTTTCGTTAATAACTACGGCGGCTGTGGCATGCGGAACATAAACGCAACAAAGCCCCTCATTCACATTGGCGGATCTCACTACCTCAGATACCTGTGAGGTGATGTCAATGACTTCGCATTTTTTATTCGAGCGAACTTTCAGTTCCATGATTGAGTTCTTCCGTTTCAAGAACGGCTACCTCACCGCTCATGCCTGAGCGGCTTCCTTTGGTCACATCTGTCGGCACTCCGGTTTTTTGCATCAGTGTTTTCATGAGGAGTGTTTGATCTATCATCTCCTCGTAGCCGCTCTCACGTACGACACGCTGCGCTTCTTCCCACAAATCAGGGATAAGATTGTAAATATCCTCGTGCACCTCGGCGTACACCTTACCATACAGAACGCCGATTTTGACCGGCTGGTAGACGAATTCACCAGGAACGCCGATCCTGATGATATCAAAGAACCGGGCAATATCTTCCGGATACATACGGATGCAGCCATGCGTGACAAGACGGCCCACCGCCCAGGGATTATTTGTATCGTGAATCTTGTAGAGCGGGAGCGTCAGATCAATACGATACTTGCCCATCGGATTATCAGGAGAACCGCCTGGAATGAAATCCTCTGACCATCCCTTTTCCTTGATCCGCTCCTGCTTAATGGACTCGGGTATGACCCACGTTGGATTGAGAGTTTTCCCAGTCACCTTAAATTTTGCGGTTGGCGTTGGCCAGTCTTCACGGCCTAAACCAACGGGGAGGGTGATAACGACCCGATTTGTGAGCTTTTTGTCCATTGGAGGGAAATAGTACAGCCGCATTTCAGGGATGTTGACCACGATTCCCTCGTTCCCGCTCTTCGGCAGCACCCACCATGTAGGGATGGAGAGCTCATCCCCTGGGCTGGGCAACCAGGGATCAATATCTGGATAAGCGCCGGTGATTTCGTTGAATCCCAGATCGAAGTAACGGGCAACATCAAGCAAGGTGTCTTGCTTACGCAGGGTATACGCTTGAGGAAAGCCAATGACCGTGCGCGCTTCTAGATCGCCAGGCCATTGAGGCAGCACAAATGGGCGTGCAACAATTTTGTCCAACGCAAAAAAGGTTTCCTCATCCCAGGCGATAGAGCGAGAAGGAAAAAGAAGAGCAATCCCCATCACCACCCCTAGCCACCAAAGACCCTCTCGGGAATGCTGATTCATAACCTATACGTCCACCTTTCTCTTACATACTTTTCTCCTCTATAGAGTACCATGGAGATCTTTTCTGATTAAGAGAGCAGCAAAGACAATCGGTGGAAGAGAGCAAAAAAACTAACCGGTAGAAGAAGACTCGGCGCCGCCGTCTGGCGTTATGAGTCGCGGCTTCGACTTGCGGCGGGCAGGTTTCTTTGGCTTTTCCAGAGCAGCGATGAGCCTGTCAAGTTTGATGTTGAGGTTTACCAGACTGCCTTGGAGGGTCTCTACCTTTGCGAGTAACTTGTTGTAATCCCCTTTAGAGGGAATACTGAAGAAACTCAGAAGGTGCTCAACATTCTTATCCACCTTTCCCTTTGTTTCCATGGCGTTTCGTAACGCTTTCTCCAGGACGGCGGAAAATGATGGATGGGAGGCGGCCTCCTTGGCAAACCGGGAAACTTGTTCCTCGCCTGCCTCGTAAAGTCTTTCGAATAGTGATTTCTCTTCTTTTTTCATTCCTCTTGCGTTGGATAAGAGAAGCTTTACCCTAGGACCCGATCTAGATATAGCAAAACTTTTATCACCGGATAAGCAAGATACCGTGAGCTTCGAAGCGTTTTTAGGGTATTTTACCGGGTTGTACGTATTGGGGGGACGCTTATCTCTTCCCACCTTGGCTGTCACTGTGCTCGTGGTTCATCTTCTCGATAGCATCATGTGCCGCCTTTTTGCCCGGAATAACGGCCATCCGAAAAACTTATGGACTGCGCTCGGTTTCTTCTTTGGTATTTGGGCCGTCGCTGCGCTTCTCCTTTTACCGAAGAAACAAGAGCATTAGGGGCAGGTTCCTCCCTGCCCCAGGAGAAAATCAGCTACACTGTTGCAGGCATTCACGGATCGGATCAAGCTCTGGAAGTTTTCCGGCATCCTCGCTGACCCAGGCGTACCGCACTGTACCAGTCTTGTCTACAACAAATGCGGATCGTTTCGACACGCCTCGGAAGCCAAGAAGGTTCTCATAGAGCGCACCGTAGGAAGCGGAAACTTCTTTGTTGAAGTCACTCAACAAGGGGAAATTGTATCCTTCTTTGGTGGCCCATGCATCGAGGGAGAAGGGGCTATCTACGCTGATTCCCACAACCTGGGTATTCTCGTTCTGCAGGGTGTTAATATTGTCTCGCACGGAGCAAAACTCTTTCGTTCACCCGCCAGTAAAGGCGAGCGGAACAAACAAGAGCACGACGTTCTTCTTTCCCTGCAGGTCACTCAGTTTGAAGTCCTGCATCTTGTTTGTCTTTAAGACAAAGTCTGGAGCCTTTTGCCCAACTTGAACGCTCATACATCCTCCTTTATGGGGTTTATTTCTTCGGCGTCGAGCACGGAGGTTTCCTCCACTACTATCGTGCTTTCTTCTGCCTCTACTTCATCCTCCTTTTCTGCAAGAAGTGCAAGACTCGCAACACGTTCATCGGAACCGATGTTTACTAACCGCACCCCTTGCGTGTTGCGGCCAATCACACGAAGTTCCGCCATGCGTAGGCGAATAATTCTGCCGCTGTCAGTGACAAGCATAAGGTGATCATCATCCGTCACCTGCCGCACGCCGATGACATCGCCTGTCTTTTCATTCGTGCGCATGGTAATGACGCCTTTGCCGCCGCGAGATTGAACCCGATACTCGTCGATGCCGCTACGCTTGCCATATCCTCTGGACGAAACCGTCAACAGAGTCGATTCCTTGTTCAGAATTTCGAGTGAGACGACGGCATCGTCCGCGTCGAGAGTAATACCCTTTACTCCGTAAGTTCCTCTGCCAGTCGGTCTGACCTCCGTTTCGGCAAAGCGAATGGCTTGTCCTTTTTTTGTAGACAGCAGGATTTCTTGATTCCCATCTGTGAGCTTTACGCCAATGACCTCATCGTCGTCCTCGAGGGCAAGAGCGATAATTCCATCTCGCCGAGGGTTCGCATATGCCATGAGTTCGGTTTTTTTTACCAGCCCTTTCCGAGTGGCAAAAACAATGAAGTAACCTTCTTGGAATTCCTTTACCGGAAGGTAGGCTGAGATTTTCTCCCCCTCTTTGAGAGGAAGAAGATTCACGATGGCTTTGCCTTTGGCCGTGCGGCTGCCTGGGGGAATCTCATGGACTTTTACCCAGTAGACTCTGCCGGCGGTCGAGAAGAACAGCAGAAAGGCATGGGTTGAAGAGATGAAGAGATGCTCGATGAAATCCTCCTCTTTCGTGGTGGCGCCGACAACACCTCTCCCTCCGCGACGTTGTGATCGGTACAGGGTCGCTGGGTTTCTCTTGATATAGCCGTCATGAGAAATGGTGACGACCATGTCCTCCTCGACAATCAAGTCTTCGACGGAGAGGTCAGTTGTTTCAGCAACAATCTGTGTGCGCCGTTCATCGGCGAATCGTGCACGGAGATCGGTAAGTTCTTCTCGGATGAGAGTGTCGATCTCGTGTGAACTGGCCAGAATGTCCTGGAGACGATTGATGAGAGTGATGGTCTCGTTATGTTCGGCAAGAATTTTTCCCTGTTCAAGCTGTGTGAGGCGTTGTAGGCGCATATCAAGGATAGCCTGCGCCTGTACTTCACTTAGAGAGAACTGAGTCATAAGTCCTTGTCGAACGCTTGCAGGGTTCTGCCCGTTCCGAACGAGGTGGAGGACCGCATCAAGATTATCAAGGGCAATTTTCAGGCCCTCCAACAGATGCAGTCGTTCACGTGCTTTTCCGAGATCAAAAGCGGTCCTGCGCCGCACTACCTCCCGGCGGTGAGTCAGAAAGAAGAGCAGGGCGTCCTTCAGTGTTAAGAGGCGCGGACGGCCGTCAACAATCGCGAGAAGAATAACGCCAAACGACTCTTGCAGCGGAGTCATTTTGTACAGCTGGTTCAGGACAACGCTCGGGACCGCATCCCGTTTCAGCTCGATAACAATGCGCATGCCTTCTCTGTCTGATTCATCTCTCAAATCGGAGATGCCGTCGATGCGTTTGTCATTCACAAGCTCGGCGATGCGCTCGATAAGGCGAGCCTTGTTCACCTGAAAGGGAATTTCGTTCACGATGACGCAGTTTTTTCCAGACCGCTTGTCTACCTCTACGTCTGTACGAGCCCGCATCTGGATGATGCCTTTCCCGGTCTCATACGCTTCACGCACGCCAGACACGCCGTAAATGAACGCTCCCGTGGGAAAGTCCGGTCCGGGAACGTGCCGCATGAGATCGGCAGTGGTCAGGCTCGGGTTGTCGATTAAGGCAAGGAGAGCGTTAATTACCTCTCCTAAGTTGTGCGGAGGGATGTTGGTAGACATGCCGACCGCAATACCCGAGGAGCCATTGATCAGGAGATTAGGCAGTTTCGCTGGAAGGACAGCAGGTTCTTTAGTTGTATCGTCGTAGTTCGGGAGGAAATCGACCGTGTCTTTTTCAATGTCAGCTAACATCTCGCCGGCGATACGCGTCATGCGAATTTCCGTGTACCGCATCGCTGCCGGTGGGTCCCCATCGACTGAGCCGAAATTGCCTTGCCCGTCGATCAAGGGATAGCGGAGAGAGAAGTCCTGAGCCATTCGCACGATGGTGTCGTACACAGCTATATCACCATGCGGATGGAATTTGCCAATGACATCACCGACGATACGAGCAGACTTCTTGTAAGGGCGATTCCAATCGTTTCCTAACTCGGACATGGCGTACAGGACGCGGCGGTGCACGGGCTTTAAGCCATCGCGTACATCAGGCAGTGCTCTGCCAATGATGACACTCATAGCGTAGTCCATATAGGACTGCCGCATTTCCTGCTCGATATTGACAGGGACTAAATGACCGTTGGCTACATGTTCCATTTACAAAGGTATCCTGAGAGGGAGCTCTTTCTGTGTGGAGCGGCGGAATGTTAGGAAAGGTTCCCAAAGACTATATTGCTAGACATCGAGGTTTTTCACAGCCAGCGCATTATCGGCAATGAATTGTCGCCGTGGTTCAACTTCATCGCCCATGAGCGTGGAAAAGATTTCGTCGGCCTCATAGGCGTCTTCTATTTTGACCTGGAGAAGGGTGCGCGTCCCGGGATTCATTGTTGTTTCCCATAACTGTTCCGGGTTCATCTCTCCAAGGCCCTTATAGCGCTGAATCTCTACACCGTTACGAGAGCGGGAGAGAATAGCGTCCACCACTTCTTTCTGGCTGCTGAGTGTTCTCTGCTCGTCTTTTTCCTTCAGGACAAAGGGAGGAGCGCCAATCGCGCGGAGTTCCGCGCACAGCCGTGCAATCTCTTGCACTTCGGGCGACAGGAGAAAGTCGCCGTTTAGGATAGTTTTCACTCCTGACCCGTTTGCTCCCGTCGTTGCAACGATGCGAAATCCCCCTATTTCGGTATCATCTTCAATTGCGAATGAGATTGGCATAAGGTCAGGCGCTGCCGCGCTCAGGGAAGATTCTGTCGCAGAGAGAAGAGAGCGAAGCACGTTGTAATCCTTTAGCGCTTCAGCTGAAAAATTTGGTTGACTGAGGAAGGCGGATACCAGCCGCCGGTCTCGTCCTTTCCGCTCGACAATATCTAAAATTTTTTCACAATGGAGAAAGTCCTTCACCCATACTTTCAGCCTTTCTCCGCTCAGCTCGCCAACCTGAATATTTTCTATGCCAATGTCGATAAGGAAATCGTCAAGAGCGACTTCATCCCTAAGGTATCTTTCACTTTTCCCTCTCTTCAAACGAAAGAGCGGAGGCTGGGCGATGTAGAGATAACCATTTTCAATCACGCCAGGAAGCTGGCGATAGAAAAACGTCAAGAGCAGTGTGCGGATGTGCGACCCGTCAACGTCAGCGTCAGTCATCAAGATGACCTTGTGATAGCGGAGCTTCGCCAGGTCCGTTTCCTCCTTTCCGATTCCAGCGCCAAGGGCGGAGATGAGGAGTTTGATTTCCTGAGAGGACAGCATCTTGTCGAAGCGCGCCTTTTCAACGTTGAGGATTTTGCCACGCAGAGGAAGGATGGCCTGGGTGCGTCGGTCTCGTCCTTGTTTTGCTGATCCTCCTGCAGAGTCTCCTTCCACGATGAAAATCTCGCTTTTTGCTGGATCTCTCTCTTGACAATCGGCAAGTTTGCCTGGGAGAGAACCGGAATCGAGCGCTCCCTTTCTTCTCGCCAGTTCTTTAGCCTTTCGTGCCGCTTCACGTGCGCGCGAGGCCTCAATGCTTTTCTGTCCGATCTTCTTGGCTTCCGCTGGATGTTCCTCGAAGTAGGCTCCAAGCTTTTCGTTCACCAGCGCTTCGACAAAACCTTTGACATCACTGTTGCCAAGCTTCGTCTTGGTTTGCCCCTCAAACTGCGGCTCTGGAACTTTGACGCTAATAACAGCCGTTAATCCTTCTCTGATGTCTTCGCCCTGGAGTCCTTCTTGATCTTTTTTCAATAAGTTATTGGCTATGGCGTACGAGTTCACCGTGCGGGTGAGAGCGGCTTTGAGGCCGATCAGGTGAGTCCCGCCTTCAACCGTGTTGATGTTATTGGCGAAGGAGTAAATGCTCTCGGAGTACCCTTCGTTCCACTGCAGAGCGATCTCGGCCTCAGTTCCGTCCTTTTCTCCGCGTAAATAAATCACCTTGGGATGAAGAGGAGTCTTCGCGACGCCGAGGTGTTCGACGAAGGAGACAATACCGCCTTCGTAGTGGAAATCGTGCCGTTTTGTGGCGTCCCGTTCGTCTTCAATGGAGATATGCAAGCCAGGGTTTAGGAACGCCAGCTCTCTTAATCGTTGGGAGAGTAGATCAAAGCTAAACTCCCGCTCACCGAAGATTTCGACGTCTGGCTTGAACGTAATTCTCGTTCCGCTCTCCGTTGACGTGCCGATCTCTTTTAACTCCTCTTCTGGGTCGCCTCGATGATACCGCTGAAGAAAGACTTTCCCTTGTCTTTTGATTTCGACTTCCAGAGTTTCTGAGAGGGCGTTAACGACGGACACACCAACACCGTGGAGACCGCCGGAGACCTTATAGGCGCCCTTATCAAACTTTCCGCCGGCGTGCAGTTTCGTTAAAACGACCTGTGCAGCGGAGATTCCTTCCGTGGGGTGGATCTCTGTAGGGATGCCGCGACCGTTGTCTTCAACGGTGACACTATTGTCGATATGAAGGGTAACACGAACGTGAGTACAATAACCGGCAAGTGCTTCATCAACAGAATTATCGACGATCTCAAAAACAAGATGGTGAAGGCCTCTCTCTGAAGTATCTCCTATGTACATTCCTGGTCTCTTCCGCACGGCTTCGAGACCCTCAAGAACTTTAATCTGGCTTGCCCCGTAATCTTGATCGAGCATGCACTCCCCAAGAACAAAAAGTTCAGTAAAAAATTGTTATTTTTCAGGATGTTATCAGGGATGCATCTTACCATCAATCTGGCTCCGAGTAAACCTGAATTTCTAGAAAGGTCTATTTTAGAACGTTTTCCCAAAATCAGAATATTCGCATGGGCATAATAACGTAGGAAAAATCCGTGTCTTCTTCCGCTTGTAGCAATCCAGGGCTGACCTCGTCCTTCAGGGAAAGATTTATTTTTACGCCTTCATCCAGGACGTTGAGGACTTCGGTCAGATAACGCCCGTTGAAGCCAATGATAATATTTCCTCCTGTGTTCTCGATTTCAAGTTCTTCGATGCCTTCACCAAGGTCAGGCGTATTGACGGAAACGGTCATTTTGCTTTTTTCAATCTGTAGCTTGACTCCCCGGGCGCGTTCGGTCGTCAGCACAAGCAGGCGACGTATAGCACTAAGGAATTCTTCTCGAGAAAAAGAGACGATATTTTTCTTTTCCTTGGGAATGACCTGCTGATAATCTGGGAACTCTCCTTCGACTAGACGCATGGAGAGTTCGGTCGTCCCTTTTTTGAGGACGGCAGTGGAGCCATGAAGCGTGAGCTCGGTGTCTTCCTCGTCTTTCTCCAGGAGCTTGCGGGCTTCAAGCAGCCCTTTTCTTGGCAAGATCGCGTGCGGCCAAGACTCCACATCAGCAATTCCTGCCTCTCGTTCGATGATGGCGAGGCGATGTCCATCGCTGGCGACCATACGTAACTTTCCAGATCCCTGCGCCTCCAGGTAGACGCCATTGAGGTTCATGCGAGACTCATCAGGAGAAGAGGCGAAGAGCGTTTTTTCTATCATCTCTCCCAGCGTTTTTCCTGGAAGAGAAACCGACACTGGCGTTTTTTTTTCGTCCGCTCCCGCAGAAGGAGTGATAGCGGGGAATTCCTTTGGATCAAAGCTCGCCATGCGGAAGCGCGACCGGCCACTACTGACTTCAACCCAACCCTCCCCTGAGGAGCGCAGGACAAGACGTTCTGGCGGCAGCTCTCGCACAATCTCGTACAGCTTTCTTGCATCTGTCGTCACGGCTCCGCTCTTTTTCACTATTGCCTTGCATTGCTGACGGATGCCGACTTCAAGGTCGGTCGCCCCTAGAGAGACAGTTTCGTCTGCTCCTTCAATCAGCACGTGCGACAGAATTGGCAGGGAAGAACGCTTCTCTACAACTCCCTGAACGAGATAGAGACAGCGAAGCAGGTCTTCTTTCTCGATCGAGCATTCCATGTCTTTTTCTCTGTCCTTCTCTTTTGCCATATGCCCTTCTCTTTCTTTCTCAACAATCCCCTTTTCTCTTTTTTCTACCTTTTTTTGCCTTTTCTCTTCTGACCTCCCCGTCCCTACTACTTCTTATATATTCTTATAGTAGTAGTAGTAGGGGGTGTGAAAACTGTGAATAAGTAGGATAAGACCTTGAAAAACCACGGAGAAGTTATTCACAGGTCCCTGTGGATAACCCTGTGAATAAAATGTGAATAACTTCGCGCGAAAAAAGTTATTCACAGTTATTCACACCTTTATCCACAGGTTATTCACAGGGTTATCCACACCCCCCCAAACCTAGTTTTGCCCGTATACGATGCGTTCAATCCTGTCAACAATGGATCGCAGTTCTTCGTCTTCCTTCAGACGTTTCTCGACCGCTGCGCAGGCATACAACGCCGTCGTATGGTCTTTGCCCCCGAAGCGCATGCCAATCATAGGGTACGAAGCGCCAGCAAGTTTCCGGCAGAGAAACATCGCCACCTGGCGAGGAAACGTTACTAGTTGCGTACGCCGCTTGGACGTGAGATCCGCGACGCGGATGCCAAAGTATTTGCACACTGCTTTCTGCACGGATTCGATCGAGACCTCTCGTTCTTTTCCTTTGACGAGATTTTGCAGCACTTGCCGAGCAAAGTCGGGCGTGATGGCGCTGTTCGTCAACGTTGAGAGCGCCGCTAAGCGCGTCAAGCTTCCCTCTAGTTCCCGCACGTTTGCCGTAACATGCGAGGCGATATACAGGGCGACTTCCGCCGGGAGGTCAATTCTCTTTACTTGAGCTTTGCGCTGCAGGATGGCTACGCGGGTTTCCAGGTCAGGGGGTTGAATGTCCGCAATGAGTCCCCACTCAAAGCGATTGCGTAATCGTTCTTCAAGGCCAACGATCTCATTGGGGAATTTATCCGACGTCAGGACGATTTGCTTATGCGATTCGTACAAGGTGTTAAAAGTGTGGAAAAACTCTTCCTGGGTGCGCTCCCGGCCCGAGAGGAACTGCACGTCGTCGAGGATTAATACATCTGCTTGACGAAATTTACTTTTAAAGTCATCCATGCGGTCGCGCCGCAGATGGGAGATCAGTTCGTTGGTGAAGGTCTCAGACGAGAGGTAGAAGACACTGCTCCGCCCCTGCCTCACTATGGTTTCGTGACCGATCGCATTAATGAGATGGGTTTTTCCGAGGCCGACTCCGCCGTAGATGAAAAGCGGATTGTAGTGTTTACCTGGATGGTCAGCTACGGCGCGGGCCGCCGCATGAGCGAATTGATTGCCAGCCCCGACTACAAACGTCGAGAAGGTGTAATTAGGAACAAGACCATTCTTCCGCGGAGCGCGCACCGGCTCCGATTTTTCTGGCTCCGACGCATTCGTCGCAAACAACTCTCCCTGGGGCTTGTTGGCGACATGGATGATGATCTGCGCCGGCTGGCCAAGATTGTCGGTCAAGGCTTCTCGCAGCGGATTAATCAAATTGCCCAGCAGCCAGTCGCGAAAGAGCGAGTTTGGCACTTCTACATACAGAGTGTCTTCACGTAACGCGATGGGTCGTATCGGTTTGAGCCATGTCTCGGTTGTTGTCTTTCCAACCTTTCCCTCTACTGCCGCCAACACCTGTTCCCACACCTGCTCCATACCCCACTCCCGCACAGTGTCGGTGTGCAAGTTATCCACACCTGTGAATAACTCTGTAACCTCTGTTTCCATAGGAGGTTTTTCCCCTTCCTCCACAACGTTATCCACATACCTCTTCCCCTCGTCCTCTTCACCGTCCCAGGAAACCCCTGCATAGCGGGCCCGTGTCTACAGAAGGGGGGGAAAGGACTCACTCTGTTTACTCTGTTACTCTCTGTGTCGGAAAAACGAGATTGAAAAGACAGTGGGTAGGGTCTTAGACGTTTTTTTTTCGCATTGCAAGCGAAAACGCACGATCTCTGCAAGTAGTGGATATCGCTTGATAATATCTTTACCTTGACGCTGGATGGCGAGGGTGGTAGCTGAGGGGGAAATCTTGCCCTGCGTGAGCATGTTCTATGTCCATGTCCCATAAGCTTTTTCTTGAAGCCCAGGCGTCCATTCCCGGCGGCGTGAACAGTCCTGTGCGCGCCTGGCGCGCGGTGGGCGGGCATCCGCTGTTCATTCAACGGGGGCGCGGCTGCCGGGTCATTGATGCGGATGGAAGAGAATATATCGATTTTGTAGGCTCGTGGGGCCCGCTGATCGTCGGGCATGCACACCCACAAATTGTGAGGGCGCTAGAGGAAGTCATCAAGCGGGGAACAAGTTTCGGCGCGCCAACCGCACGGGAGATTGAACTCGCCAAAATGATTATTGACGCTGTTCCATCAATAGAAAAAGTGCGCCTGACCTCCTCAGGGACAGAAGCGACGATGACGGCGATTCGCCTCGCACGTGGATATACCGGCAGGCCGAAGATCATCAAGTTTGCCGGCTGCTATCACGGACATTCCGATGCGCTGCTCGTGCGAGCCGGCTCTGGGGCGCTCACGTTCAGCAACCCAGATAGTGAGGGAGTGCCTGAAGCATTTGCCAGTCTAACGCTTGTGGCAGAATACAACGATATAGGAAGCGTCGAGGCGTATCTCAAGGCCAATCCAGATTCTGTTGCTGCAGTGATCATTGAGCCGGTCCCTGGCAACATGGGAGTGGTGCTCCCCGAACCAGATTTTCTCTCGCGCCTTCGCTCGCTCACACGTGACCATGGAGTCATGCTCATCTTTGATGAAGTGATTAGCGGCTTCCGCATGGCGCGTGGAGGCGCGCAGGAGGTCTATGGCATTGATCCAGACTTAACCTGCTTGGGGAAGGTCATTGGCGGAGGCCTGCCGCTCGCCGCCGTTGGAGGCAAGCAAGCGATTATGGATCTCCTTGCTCCTCTTGGTCCCGTCTACCAAGCTGGGACATTGTCTGGGAATCCCGTCGCTGTTGCTGCCGGCGTCGAGACGCTCAAAATTTTATTTAGCCCAGGCGTCTATGAGAAATTAAACGACCTGGGAACTCTGCTTGCTGACGGCTTGCGCAAAGCAATCAAGGATGTCGGTTTGACGGCGTGTGTGAATCAGATTGGCTCTCTCTTAACCGTGTTCTTCGGAGTGAATCATGTCCGTGACTATGCGACAGCGACGCGGAGCGATACAAACATGTTCGCGCGGTATTTTCAGGGGATGATCCAACGCGGGATCTACTTGCCTCCGTCGCAGTTTGAGGCCATGTTTATTTCTCTTGCCCACAGCGAAGCTGAGATCCAGGAAACCCTTACCGCCGCGAGAGAGGTATTCACGAGCTTGCGTGAATAGGGATCATGGCTAGAGAGCGCTCCTTCCGCACCCTTGGCTGGTATGGGGTGATCGCCTTCGAACTGGGGTGGATTGTCGCCGCGGGAAGTTTATTAGGCTATTATGCTGACGGCTACTTGGGCACGAGCCCCTGGTTAACAGCAATAGGATCAATCGGCAGTGCTGCAGGCGCCCTCTATCGCCTGATTACAAGTCTTGGCAAAATACCTCCTGGTGGACACGACGATCGAAAAGATTGAACGGCTGAATCTCCTTCTTCTTATCCCTGGCGCTATTCTGGCCGGCGTCACTGGCTGGTTGCATGCCCCAAGCTTTCTGGCGGGCGGCGCGGTGATGCAGCTGAATTTCTGGCTGCTTAAAAGGCTTGTACGCTCGCTGATCGTTCCAACTGTTCTGCAGAACAAAAAAGGCAGACGACGCGCCGCTGTTCTTTTCTTTGGCAAAGTGGTGCTGTCCCTTCTCCTTGTGAGCGGGCTGGCGTGGCGCTATCCCATGCAGGCGTGGAGTTTTATGGCAGGGGTCTCTTTACTGCTGGTGACCTGCATGATAGTCACGCTGCTTGAATTGCCGACCGGCGCACAGGTTGAAGATAACAACGCCTAGTCTTGGACCGCGTCTGTTTTTCTCGCACTGTCGGTTAGTCCATTACCATTAGCACTTAGTTAGGATACGCATGGAGCATCATCCCTTCACATGGGTTTCCGTTCTACCAGGGTTGCAGAAACTTCCCGAGCATGTGGCTACTTCTCTCATCGTCTTCGCTTTAATCGTCCTCTTCGTGCTTCGTGCGAAGCAGCAAAGGGATGCAGCTCGCGACCGCGCTGTGCCTGATGATGCGTTAACGTTTCGCAATATCGCCGAACTCCTCGTCGAAGGAGTCATCGGAATGGCAGAGGGAGTTCTCGGCCATCGAGCAAGACAATATGTGCCTCTTTACGGCACGTTTTTCTTGTTAATCCTTGTGTCAAATCTCATGGGTCTCATTCCCGGATTTTCCCCTCCAACCACAAATTTTAACGTGACCTTCGCCTTGGGACTGACCTCGTTTATCGCCTACAACACCTTCGGATTCAGAGAACAAGGGGCTGGCTATCTAAAGCATTTTGTCGGCCCCATGCTCTGGCTTGCTCCTTTGATGATTCCTCTCGAGCTCATCAGTAATCTTGTGCGCCCGTTTTCTCTTTCCTTACGTCTGATGGGCAACATGACTGGCGACCACACTGTGCTGGAAATCTTTACCGATTTGACGAAGCTTATTATCCCCGTCATCTTCTATGGCCTTGGGACCTTTGTGTCTTTCGTGCAAGCATTTGTGTTCACTTTGCTGAGCATGGTGTACGTCGCTCTGGCCGTGACGCATCACGGGGATGAGCACCACTAAAATTTCGCCATACTAATACGCTTTCTGAACGTGGAAGGGCGCGAAGTGGAAGAGGATAAGAGGAGAGGTGGGCCTATACAGTCCCCGGAACAGAGAGCGCGAAAGGAGTCAGTATGAGGAAGTTCGGAATGACAGGTCTTCTGTCTGTGTTTATGTTCCTGGCCATGGCTGGCAGCGCGCTGGCTCAGGAGGGAGGCGCCGGAAGCAATGCCGGGCTCATTGCTATCGGCGCTGGCTTGGGCCTGGGCATTGCTGCTGCAGGCGCCGGCATGGGTCAGGGCCGTGCGGTGGCCGCGGCAATGGAATCAATCGGGCGTAATCCTAACGCTGTGGATCGCATCCAGACGCCAATGATTATCGGTCTCGCCTTTATTGAATCGTTGGTGATCTACGCATTGATTATCGCATTCACTCTGTCAGGAAAGTTTTAATCGGGCGTTGTCGAAAAAAGAGAAGCGTCTGCCCTATGCCCCTGCGAAAGGACGTTGGAAAATAAAGGAAGGGGAGTCGGTTTCTACTCCCCTTTTCTTTTGCGCCCTAGCTCTTCTTCGACGTTTGGGCGAAGAACCCGGTAATAAGCTGAGAGACCTGCGCTGATTTGCACTTTGGACACTTGACCTTGGCCGTGTCATGCTCCTTGATGCCCATAGTCAGGGAGAACCTCTTGCGACACTTCTCACAGCGATAGTCATACGTTGGCATAGCGGACTCTTGCCTCCCTCCTTCCTTGATTAAACATAACCGTTTTGCAACAGATATTCCGCCGTCAACACGGCGCCTTTTGCGGCCCCCATCTTGGTGTTGTGGCTGACAAGCAGGTATTTGACGCCATTGTCGAGCGCGTAGTCTTTCCGCAAACGTCCGACCGACGTCGCCATACCGTCTTCGGCGTCACGATCCAGGCGTGGCTGCGGGCGGAACGGATCATCGTGGACGATGATCATATGCTGCGGAGCAGAAGGAAGCCCTAAGTTGACAAACTCCCGGCCGAACTCAATCATCGCGGCGCGCGCGTCATCCACTGAGCAAGGAGTCGCCATGGAAACGACCACTGCTTCGGTATGACCTTCGAGCACGGCCGCGCGCGTGCAGGTCGCGCTGACAATAAAATCTGCCGGAACAATACTTCCTTCTCCGAGCGTCCCAAGAATTTTGCGTGATTCCTTCTCAACCTTTTCCTCTTCACCGGAAATGAAGGGAATGATGTTGTCGAGAATGTCAAGAGCAATCACTCCAGGCGAACGACCGGCTCCGGACACTCCTTGCATTGATGTCATAATGACTCGCTTGACGCCAAAGCTATCAAACAAGGGCTTCAGCGTAATAGCCAGACCAATGGTCGTACAATTCGGCTGTGTAGCGATGAAGCCTTTCCAGCCACGATTCTTCTTCTGGACATCCAGCAAGCGGATATGATCGAGATTCACGCCAGGGATGAAGATCGGCACATCCTGCTCATAGCGGAACGCCGACGCCGTGCTGACCACCGGCGTGGTTTTGGCGTACAGCGGCTCCAACTCCCGTGCCGGTTCCGATTCGACAGCGGAAAAAACCAGATCAATCCCACTGAGATTAAGCGATGAAGCTTCATATACGGGAAGCGAGAGCGCCTGTGCTGACGGCTCTTCCTGACACCACCAGCGCCGAGCGCCTGTCTTCGGATCACGCAGCGCCTCAGCGTAACTCTTGCCCGCTGATCGCTCCGAGGCGGCAAGCAGGTTAACCTCAAACCAGGGATGATCGCGCAACGCGACCACGAACTGCTGACCGGCGATGCCGGTTGCTCCGACAATAGCGACTCGTTTTTTCATAACTGCTCAATGAACGCGAGGAACAGCGATTTGTCAACATCCTGATTTGCTGATGGCGTGCCTGTTGACTTGCCTGGCATATCCCATCTAAGACTCTGTGCACGGAAGGAGCTGCGCATGGCCGTCGAATACTTCGAGGATTTTACTATCGGGGCGGAGTATACCACTCATGCTCGGACGATTACTGAAACGGATATTGTGACATTTGTGAATCTTTTTGGCTTCCATGAGCCCTTGTTTATCGATATGGAGTTCGTGAAAAACCAGAGTCTGTTTGGCAGCCGCATTGCCCCGGGCTCGTTTACCTTTGCGCTCTCAGAAGGCATGACCATTCAGTCCGGCCTCGTGAAAGGCGGCATGGCGCTCTTAGGCGTGCAAGAGATGAAGATTCCTGCGCCGTTGCGGTGCGGCGACACCGTGCATGTGAAAGTGAAAGTGCTGGCAAAACGCGAGACCTCGAAGCCGGATCGTGGCGTGGTGACCTCTGAACAGCAAGTTATTAATCAAAAGGGCGAGGTGTTACTAGAGTACACAGTGAATCGGATGATACGGCGACGGCCGGCGGCGTAAACAGGAATGATGCATGATGAATGCTGAATGATGAATGAAGACAAAAAAGAGATCTGCCGGTTCGAACCAAGATCTTTGCATTACGGATTATCCGCCTATACGCTACGTTGCCAAAGACGACGGAAGCACAGGTGCTCGGGCGTCAGCTCTTACGCAGCGGAACCTCAGTGGGAGCGCATTACCGCGAGGCAATGCGCGCGTTCGACGGCGGAGGTCATTAGTAAATGTGGGAGGCGGGCTCCAAGAGTTGGAAGAGACTGGGTATTGGCTTGAACTCTTGGGCGAGGCCGGAATCCTGCGAGAAGAGCACTTTGGAGAGCTACGCCGGGAGGTGGAGGAGCTAACGGCCATTCTCGTCGCGTCAGTCAAAACAGCAAAGAAGCTCTAGGTACTAAGTACCCTGTAAGGATTCATCGTTCAGCATTCCTACTTCATCGTTTAAGTGATAGTGAGTTTCCTATGGATTCTATTCTCATCTCTCGTCTCCGCGCTATCGTTGGTCCAGAAGGCATCGTAGAAAAGTCCACTTCGCTTTCTGTCTATGACTGCGATGGTTACACGCTGGAGAGATCCACTCCGGAAGTAGTCGTGCTTCCGCGTTCCACGGAAGAAGTGTCCGCTGTGGTGAAGTTGCTTCATAAGGAGGAGATTGCATTCGTTCCTCGCGGGGCAGGAACAGGATTAAGCGGCGGCTGCTTACCCGTAGAAGCACCGGTGATGATCGGCACGAGCCGGATGAACCGCATCGTGCAACTCGATGTGCTGAACCGCTACGTCGTGGCTGAAGCTGGCGTGGTGAACCTGTGGGTGAGTAATGCGGTGAAAAATCGAGGATGGCAATATGCGCCGGACCCGTCGAGCCAACAGGCATGTACGATTGGCGGGAATATCGCGGAGAACTCCGGCGGTCCGCACACTTTGAAATATGGCGTGACAACGAATCACGTCTTAGGCGTGGAAATCGTATTGCCAGATGGCGATGTCGTCACGTTCGGCGGCGCTGTGGAAGACGTTCCAGGCTATGATCTGCGCGGCATCACCATCGGCGCAGAAGGCACGTTCGGAATCGTCACCAAAGCCACACTGCGTCTGACGCGACAGCCGCAAGCCTATAGAACATTTCTTGCGGTCTATGAGTCCGTGCACGCCGCCACGCAAACCGTGTCTGACATTATTGCCGCCGGCATTGTTCCCGCCGCCCTGGAGATGATGGACTCTTTGATCATTCAGGCGGTGGAAGTCGCGTTCCATTTTGGCTTTCCGACAGACGCTGGAGCCGTGTTAATCATCGAGCTAGATGGTCTCGAAGCCGGACTTGATTCCCAAACGGCAAAGATTATGGCGATCTGCCAGCGCAACAATGCCCGCGAGGTGCGGATCGCGCGTGACGACGCTGAGCGCCTGGCGTTGTGGAAAAGTCGGAAACGCGCCTTTGGCGCCGTGGGCCGTCTGGCACCCAACTACTGTACTCAGGACGGCGTGGTGCCGCGCACGAAGGTGCCAGACATTTTGCGCGTCATCACGAGCGTGGCGGAGAAATATCAGCTGCGCATCGCCAATGTATTTCATGCAGGCGACGGCAATATTCATCCAATCCTGCTGTACGACGAGCGCAATAAAAACGAGACCGAGCGGGTTATCAAAGCGGGTCAGGAAATCCTGCAAGCCTGTGTCGAGCTTGGCGGTAGTCTGACGGGTGAGCATGGCATTGGCGTCGAAAAGATGGGACAGATGCCGTTGATCTTTAGTCCGGAAGACCTGTTGACCATGACGCAGATTCGCTCCGTGTTTAATCCAGATCATCGCTGCAATCCGCACAAAATCATTCCTACGCCGCGGGGATGTATCGATGTGCGCATGCCAAAGCGACAGGCGGCGTTGTAAGAGGGATTAGGGGCTGGGGATTGGAGGTTGGTCGGATGATAGAATGGGGTACTGATGACGCAAATTTCGCATGCCGAAGAACAGGATATAAATACTAGGGGGAAGACTGAAGGAAAGGAACGATTTACGATCGATGGGCGGACGCCCCAAGACGTGATTGTTGCTGAAACAGTCGAACACGTTGCTGAGTCGTTGCGACTGGCGAATGCACAGCGCCGTGCGGTCGCGCCTATTGGCCTCGGAGCGTTTCTTCATCTCGGCGCTGCTCCTCGACGGTATGACGTCGCACTCTCGTTGCGCCGGTTGAACCGCGTAGTCGATTACCAACCGACTGACATGACGGTGACGGTGGAGGCGGGACTGTCTCTTGCCCGTCTGCAGCAGGTGTTGGGAGAACATGGACAATGGTTGTCTATTGATCCGCCGCTGCCGGAACGGGCGACGATGGGCGGCGTCATCGCCGCAAACCTTAGCGGACCGACACGCTTCTCTCAGGGAACAGTCCGTGATTTCCTGATTGGGTTGAGGGCCGTGCGAGCGGATGGAACCATGATCAAAGGCGGCGGCCGGGTCGTCAAAAATGTAGCCGGCTACGACATCCCGAAGTTGTTCTGCGGTTCGTTCGGAACCTTAGGAGTGATTGTTGAAGCCACGTTCAAGGTGCGGCCGCGGCCAGAGAAAAACTCACTGCTTGTGTGTTCCTTCTCCTCGGCTGAGCAAGCGATGGATCTCGCGCTGCGAGTGGCAGGTTCGGAGCTACAACCTTTTTTTCTAGAGCTGACAAACTTCGCTCCAAGCGATGACCTGCAGAATGGCGATACGTCTTACTTCCTCTTTGTCGGCTTTGCTGGTCTTTCCGAGGAGATACAGTATCAGCAACAGCGTCTCCATGATCTTCTGGGAGCTGCTGGGACAGTCATCGCCGAGTGCGAGAATGAGCAGGCGCAAGGGCTTTTTCAGCCGCTGCGAGATTTTTCTGCTGCTGGAGAAGCACTGTTGCAGTGCAGGCTGAGCCTGCTGCCAACGAGCATTGCTCCGTTCGGTAAAGAAATTGAAGCAGAAGCGGCTGCGCGTGGTTTTGCAGCGCGGCTGCTAGCGCATGCCGGAAATGGCGTCATCTATGGTCGATTTCTGAACAGCCACGGGGCGCCCCCAGAGAAAATATTATCGTTTGTCGATTGGCTCCGCATTCAGGCCAAAAAACAAGGAGGCTATCTCGTGATCGAAAACATTGATTCGGCGCTGAAAGAACGGGTAGACGTATGGGGCCATATCGGCGGAGCCTTTTCATTGATGAAGCGACTGAAGGAGACGCTTGACCCCAACGACATTTTGAACCCTGGGAGATTTGTCGGAGGAATTTAACAAGAGAAGACAGGAGCACAGAAGCCAGAATTCACCATACGCTCCCCGGGAGAGACTACTGACTTCTGGTTTCCGGATTCTTTCCTTGATTTGTTATTATCATGTCAAACTTAGATACTCAGTTCGTGAATCACGAAAAATTTTTCGACTGCGTGCACTGTGGCCTTTGTCTGTCGTTCTGTCCAACGTATGTCGAATTGGGCACGGAGATGGACTCGCCGCGTGGACGCATCGCCACCATGCGTGCACTGCAAGAAGGGCGTCTCCCTCTTGACGCTGAAGTCGTGCGTCATCTCGATTTGTGTTTAGGCTGCCGCGCCTGTGAGACCGCCTGTCCGTCAGGCGTGCATTACGGCGAGCTCATTGAGGGAGCAAGACCCTATATCGAGCAACACTATCAACGCCCACGGCTAGAACAATGGAAGCGCCAAATCATAAACAAAGTCTTTCCGAACCCTGCTGGAACTCGTTTGTTTGCTGCGGCGTTGAAAATGGGATCTGCTTTAGGTCTAGGTCGGCTTGCTCGTTGGGGGAAACTCCCCGAGCAACTGCGCTACTGGCTTAGCCTGCTCCCTGAACCTGGCAACGTCACTTCCACAACCCTGCGGGAGCGCTACCCTGCCATTGGTGAGAAGCGGTACACTGTGGCGCTGTTGGCGGGCTGTATTATGCCTGCGGTGTTCGGCGCCACGAATGAGGCGACTGTGACAGTGCTGCGCCATAATGGTTGTGACGTGCTCGTACCGAAAGACCAGAATTGTTGCGGCGCTTTGCTCTTACACAATGGTGACAAAAGAACTGCGCTTGATTTGGCGCGCAAGAACATCGAAGTATTCAGCCGCCTGGAAATTGACGCTTTAATCATCAATGCCGCTGGCTGTGGCGCGATGATGAAAGAGTACGGGGAATTATTGAAAGATGACCCGGCGTATCACGAGAGAGCCGAGCGGTTGGCTGCGAAGGTGAAAGACGTAGCCGCGTTCTTAGGAAGCATCCCGTTGAAGAAGCCGACCAGGGAAATCCGCGCTCGTGTGACATACCATGATGCGTGCCATCTGGCGCATGGACAAGGCGTGCGTGAACAACCTCGGGCGTTACTGCGCGCGATTCCCGGTCTGCAACTCCTGGACCTTAATGAGTCCGATTGGTGTTGTGGCAGTGCGGGCACATACAATCTCACCGAGCCTGAAATGGCGCGTCGTCTCCTCAATCGCAAAGTAAACAATATCAAAGACACGGAAGCAGATCTCGTCGTGGCTGGAAACCCGGGATGTCTGATGCAGATCCGCGCCGGTTTGCAGCAACGCAGTTTGCCGATCAAAGCGGTGCATACGGTTGATTTGCTGGCCGAAGCGTATGAAGGGTGAGCGAAAAACCTGAGACACACGGCGTGAGAAGAAAAACTGAGGACGGAGAGTCCGCTTTTTTCTACTCATGGACAGAGAAATTCATAGCCTATGAAAAACTGTAGAATTCTTTCCCCCTGTCTTTTTTTTCTCTCTTTCTCTCTCTTTCTCGCTTCCTTCGCTTTCGCTGAGTCGCCGGAAAAGCGTCATATTTCCTTCGGTATCCAAACCGCCCATCAGGTGCCGTCGCTGGATGATCTTATACAACTGTGGCAAGACGCGGAGAGTTGGGGCTACGACACGATGTGGCTCAACGACCACTTCATGCAGTTCGGGAAAGAAGATGGTCCGGCCTACGACGCGTGGACACTACTCGCCGCCCTAGCCGAAAGGACCTCGCGTGTTCGTCTAGGGGTATTAGTCACCGACAATCTGTTTCGTAATCCCGCCGTGCTGGCTAAGATGGCGACAACGGTTGATATTCTCAGCAAAGGACGGCTGGAAATGGGTCTTGGCGGCGGGTGGTTTCAACGCGAACATGAGGCCTATGGCATCGCCTTTCCTTCAGCAAAGGAGCGCATTCAGCGGCTCGAAGAAGCGCTTCAAATTATCAAAGCCCTGTGGATGCAGGAGGAGACGAATTTTAACGGGAAATACTATCAACTGGTCAAAGCTCCTTTTGTCCCAAAACCCGTGCAGAAGCCGTATCCGCCAATCACCATCGGCGGGCAAGGAGAAAAATGGACCTTGCCGCTCGTTGCGAAGTATGCGGAGAAATGGAGCATGCCGGCGGGATTCACCCCTGAAAAAATGGCGGACAAAGTAAAGCAGCTGGAAAACGCCTGCGCCAGGCTGAAACGCGATTGTTCAGGCATGGACAAATCGTACCAGACCTTTCTGGTCTTCTCGCCAGAGCAGGCAAAGATCGATCAAGCCGTGCAGCAACTGACGCGCTATTACAAGGATATGACCCCTGACGAAGCCCGGCGCACCCTTATCGCTGGGACCAACGCTGAGGAGCTCAAGAAACAGATTCAGGCGTTCATTGACGCCGGTATGACGCACTTCATCTTCACCGTACGCAGCCAGCCGTATGACCGCGAAGGGCTGAAGCGCTTTGCTCAGGAAGTGATGCCAGCGTTTCGCTGATGATGCGCGGCATATGCCCCCGGCGCGATTCGAACGCACGGCCCCAGGATTAGGAATCCTGTGCTCTATCCGCCTGAGCTACGGGGGCGTATAAGATAAATCAATGACTGACAAAAGCGTCCTGATAAGACGCAAGAGGAAGGGTAGTTGAAAGGGCAGTTGTTGGCAAGGTGATACCCCGCCGCCGTTCCCAACGTGGTCTCTTACGAGAGCAGCTTAAATAAGAATCCTTTCGCGGGATCGGGCACAAGGCCGCCCACGAGCCACAAATAGCCGAAGAAGCCGTAGAATGCAGCGAGCATGACCAGGGCGATACGACGCCACAACGGCGGTTGAATGGCTTTCGGTAAAAACGTGGTGTTGACGTAGAGAATATGGAGGGCGCTAATCGCCAGGACAATGCCTGCCACGTTGGCTCCGATTTGCAGCAGAATAATAGGCTGCGCCAGTCCCGAAGCAATCAAACCCCACATGACAAATCCCGCCAGGACTGAGTAGTACACCAGACGGACGTCGCCGTCGCTCCAATCGCGCACCCGCCGGCTTCCGGTCCATAAAATATCGGTGACTGCTCGTACCGTCCCTTCCAGAATGTCAAGCTGTGTTTTAAACAGCACCCACGCGCCCATAAATGCGACCAGGAAGCCAAGCATGGCCCCGCCCTGCTGCGCCATGGCATTGGCCAACGCCGTGGCCACGGCAAGACCTCGGATATCTTCTCCGGGT
>DATLYA010000304.1:0-2358 GCA_035575235.1 Candidatus Methylomirabilota bacterium | reverse complement strand
GAAGAACCGCCGATAAGAGTTCTTGAGGCGAGTCTTCCGCATGAGAAGGCCTGGGGAAAGGGAAGAGGCATGAAAGTGCTGATCGCCGAGGATGAGTCTGTCTCACGCCGCCGCTTAGCGGCATTCTTGCGCAAGTGGGGGTATGAAATAATCGAGACCTGTGATGGAGTCGCTGCATGGGAGGCGCTGCAACAGGAGGACAGTCCACGCCTCGCCATCTTGGACTGGCAAATGCCTGGGATGGATGGAGTGCAGGTGTGCCGGGCAGTGCGCCAGCAATCGACCGAGCCTTACATTTATATTTTATTGCTCACAGGAAAAAATCAGAAAGCGGATGTCATCGCCGGGTGGGAGGCGGGCGCGGATGATTACATTACCAAGCCGTTTGATTGGCACGAGTTGCAGGTGCGTTTGCGGGCTGGCGAGCGCATCATCAAACTCCAGGACGAGCTGATCGTGGCCCGCGAAACGCAGCGCCAACTCGCGACGCACGATGCGCTCACCAATATCCTTAATCGTCGGGCCGTGCTTGAAGGATTAAGGCGGGAGCTGCTGCGAGCACAGCGGGGCGGACCGGCAGTCGGCATTATCATGGCGGATCTTGATCATTTCAAGAAAGTCAACGATGTGCATGGACATCTGGTGGGGGACATGGTGCTCTGTGAAGCCGCTCAACGTCTGCAGAGTTGCTTGCGCCCCTATGATTTTCTTGGCCGCTATGGTGGAGAAGAGTTCCTGGTGGTGTTGCCGGGGTGCGCAACTCAGGAGAGCGCGAGTGTAGCGGAGCGACTGCGATTGCAGCTGGAAAGCTCTCCCTTGACGCTGAAGGAAATGCAGATTGGCGTCACTGGAAGTTTTGGCGTGACGTCCTCCCGAGACGTGGCTGAGGACGTGGACACTCTCATCTGGGCCGCGGACGCCGCGCTGTACCGCGCGAAACATGAAGGCCGTAATCGGGTGGCGACATGGACAGGCGCAACGATTGAAAGCGAACGCCCACACGAACGCGCTTTTTTGTAGCGCGCGTTCGTGAGAAGTCGCGCCACTGACGCCTCTTCCCCGAGCCAATGGCGCGATGATGCACTCCTACACTCCCGCCGCCTTTAACAATTCGGGAATAGTCGTTAATTTTTCCCGCGGTTTGCCTATTTTCTTGCCGGCTGTCACCTCGACCAGGTCGATGCGCTTCCAGGCGTCAAACGTCACCGCTTTCACGTTTTTTCGGGCAAGTAAAGTAGGAATGGCGTCTGGATCGAGTTGGAGATGAGCCGGCGTTTGCAACTGCGCTGCATCAGCCCTCATGGCTTCCACTGTGGCGACGGAGTCGGGTTTGTTGGTGCCGATCACGCCGGATGGACCGCGTTTGATCCAACCCGCGACATAGACGCGCGGCACGACGGCTTTCGTTTCCGGATCGATGACTCGTCCCTCGCGATTGGGAATAATTCCCTCGCGCTCGTCAAAAGGCACGCCCTTAAGCGGGTGGCCTTTGTACCCGATCGAGCGAAACACCATCTGGCAGGAAATTTCTTCATACACGCCGGTGCCCTGGGCCTTGTAGTTGCCTTTCTCGTCTCTGACGAGGCGATTCTTTTCCAACCGGAGGCCCTCCACGCGGTCTTTGCCTAACACCTCGACCGGAGAGACAAAGAACCGCGCGCGGATTTTTCTCGGTTGCTGTCCCTCTCCTTTGGGAATCTGGCCGCGGAGAATGTCCACATTACGCTGATGAGTCGGTTCGTCAGCATGCTCGGCCAGAAATTGCTTGTTCACTTCGTCAAGTTCTAATTCGTCCGGCCGCACCACGAGATCGGTTCCTTCGCTCTCAAGCTCAGCGAGTTCGCGGATTTCCGGATTGGTGAACGCCGCTTGCGCTACGCCGCGCCGCCCCAGCAAGTACACTTCTTTCACCGCGCTCTTGCGCAGCACGTCAAGCGCGTACTCAGCAATATCCGTCTTCGCCAGTGTTGCGACGGAGCGGCTCAAGACACGCACGACATCCATCGCCACGTTGCCGTTGCCGATCACGGCCACCTGGGTGACGTTGCTGAGATCAAAGTGCAAATCGCGATAGTCCGGGTGGCCGTTGTACCACCCGACGAAGATCGTTGCGGGATAACTGCCTGGCAGGTCTTCGCCAGGGATGCCCATGCGTCGATCAGACTCAGCGCCGGTAGTGAACAACACCTGATGATAGTGCGCCAGCACTTCTTCAATCGTGAGATCCACGCCGAATGTGACGTTGCCAAAAAAGCGGAAGCCCGGGCGCGCCGCAATTTTTTCATACTGGCGAATGACGGCCTTGATCTTTTGATGATCCGGCGCGACGCCGCCGCGCACGAGACCGTAGGGCGTCGG
>DATLYA010000303.1:0-9809 GCA_035575235.1 Candidatus Methylomirabilota bacterium | reverse complement strand
CATCTGCGTCAGTCGCACCTCTACGCGGCTGAGCTTTCCGTCGCGATCGTAGGTCTCCGTGCGCAAGGGATAAAACGAGTGCGTCTCAAGCCAGTAGATCAGGTAGGAAGCGTGATACTCGGGCAACCAGTCGGCGCGAGTGCGCGCTTCGAGGACGTAACACCGCACGCCCCCTCCCGGAGTGTAATAAGGATAGTCATCCCCCATCAGCTTCAGCTCCTTTGTCAGCCGCTCATGGTGCGTTCCATCGGCCTGGGTAATCGTGACGCGCGGTCGGGTCACGGGAAACCGCACCGTTTCAAATAACACATCAGTCCCAAGCAACGACCACGAGTACTCCCACGCCGAGCGTCCGGATGCATCATCCAAGGTCATCGCCATTTGCGGATAGCGATCGTTGCGGCGCCAGGAGTTTTGATGGCGCACACGACGCAAGGCCGGCGAATACGCAAACATGTCCTCTTTCTTGAGAAACTGCTGGTCGGTGCGATAGCGAATCACCAGGGTCTGGGACGCGTACGACTCCGGAGGAAAAAACTGTTGCGTCAGTTGACGATACACCTCCTCGCCCGGTTTCACCGTAAGTTCCACGGCCACGCCTTCCGGGTCGGGATAGGCGACGAGGTTCACCGCCTGCCCCTGCCCTAGCAGGGAGCCGGCGCTCGAGATCGAGCCAAACAGATTCGCATAGGCGCAGGACCAGCGCGGACGTTGCGTAAACTCCATCATCCGATATCCCATCTCTTCGGCAGTGTACGGCGGGGCAAACGGATACGGCTCCGCCGGAAGATAGGGATACCGGGCGTCGCGGGGCGTTTCCGTACGCAGGTCCACCTGGGCGAGTTCCTCGGCGGACAGCTCACTGAGGGTTTTCCAGGTGCGTGGCGTAGCGCCGTTTTCACCCGCTCCCCAGACGGGCAAGGCAAGAGCGACGCAACAGAGCATGCCCAACGCGAACAGGCCGGCGCTGCCGTCACGCCGCCTGCGTCTCGTGAACCGAACGCCACACGTGCGATGCAACATTTATGGCCCTCCTTTTCGGGTCGGGATCACGGTGAGGCGCGAGCTGCGCCTCTCTCATGAATTGTTGTTATTGCAGACCATAGTACCGCCTGGCGCCGCCGGCGAGGACATTCGCGAGCGTCTGCGGCGGCAGCCCCATGGCTTTGATCAGCTTCGGCGCATCGGTGAAGCCGTCGAGATGCGGGTAGTCAGTCGCCCACAAAATATTCTCCGCCCCAATGTAATCGGCGAGCAACGCTAGTGAGCGTTCCACCGGTTCGAAAGAGATAAAGCATTGCCGGCGAAAGATCTCGCTCGGACGCATGGAGAGACCGGTGTCATTCATGCCGATATCGTCAAAATGGCGGTCCATGCGATCGAGCCAGCCGGCCATCCACCCGCCGCCCGCCTCCAGAAACGCCACCTTGAGCCGCGGGAAGCGATCGCAGATGCCGCACATAATGAAGCTGGTCGCCGCCGCCATCATTTCAAAAGTGTGCGCCACGCAATGCCGCACGGCGCCGCCCTTTTTGAAACGATCCATCGCCAATGTCGGCTGGCCGCTTTCGGAACCGCCGTGAATGCCGATGGAGAAGCCCAGATCTTGCGCCTCAGCCCACAAGGGGTCGAAGGCCGGGTCATGCAACACCCGCCCGTTATACGGATTGGGCCGAATGAAGCCGGCGCGGAAACCGAGCTCCTTGGCCGCATAGCGCATTTCCTGCATCGCGCCTTCGACCGATTGCATAGGCAGCATGGCTGCGCCAAACAGCCGCTCTGGATACGGCTTACAATAATCCGCCAGCCAGCGGTTGTACGCGCGACATGTGGCCGCCGCAAACTCAGGATTCTCCACCGCGCCGAGAAACAACCCCAGGCTGGGATAGAGGACCGCCGCGTCGATGCCCTCGGCGTCCATATCCGGGATGCGCGCATGCGGATCAAAGCCGCCCTTTCGGCCCTGAGTGTAGGGAATCGATGGTGAGACCTTGCCCTCGCGAGCGCCGATAGCGCCGACGGCGCCAAAGCTGACGCGCTTCTTCCCGCCCCCAAGATCGATCGCCACATCACCCTCGATGCGGAAGATCTCCCGGCCATCCTCAAGCGTGACCAGCTTCGGACACCCCGCGCGAAACTTCGGCTCGATATACTGCTCCCACAAATCAGGCGGCTCACAAACGTGGCCGTCGGAATCGATCACGTTATAGTCCATAGCGTTTCCCTCGCTTTCTTGGATTTCCCCTAATATACGGAGATATGAGAGCTGCTCGCCGACATCTCACCACGTTACTTTCCGCGTTGCAACGGTTCAGCGAGAGAAAAACTTTCTATAAAATGGGACTTGAGCAGCGTTAAAGAAAACCAAGAACGGCGAAGCGTTGCTCTCGTGAGCACGCGTTCTTCCACGCCGGTCGCCCCGAAGCCTATACTCATGTCATTCCCTGGCGCGCCGTCACCAGGTGGGCGCGACGGACCAATCAAAAAGGAGGCGCACCTATGGCCTGCTCGGAAAACAAACGGTTAGTAGGGAAGGTCGCTATTGTCACCGGCAGCGGCAGAAGCATCGGTCGCTGCGAGGCGCTGCTCCTGGCGCAACAGGGCGCCAAGGTGATCGTGAGCGACATCGGAACTGATGCTGAAGGAGCGCGCACAGCGGAGAAAGTAGCCAGCGGAGAAAGTAGCCGAGGAGATCCGTACAGCGGGCGGCGAAGCAGTCGCTTGCCTGGACAATGTCGCCACGATGGACGGGGCGCGGCGCACGGTGGACAAGGCAGTGCAGCACTATGGCCGCCTGGACATCTTAGTCAATAACGCTGGGCTGCGCGCAGGGAATCCGATTGACAAGCTTACTGAAGAGCAATGGACGCTCGTTCTGGACAGTCACCTCAAGGCCTCCTTTGCCATGACCAAAGCGGTCTGCTGTAAGAAACTGGCGGAAAGTCGCAGCCTACCGCACGAGCAGCCGCTCTCCACGTCCCAGGTTTGGGTCAGCGTCTTTCGTGAACATCAGCACGGCGATGGCGCCGGAGTGCGCCGCGCGCAGAGCATGCGTCACCAGAGCGTTCGCGCCTTCGATGGGAGAAATTAAATCAAAGGTCGCGGCGTCGCCCGGACCAACGACGAAACTCTGCGCCCCCTGTACGACGTTTTTGGGATTGCCGCTGGCGTACACGCGGTCCCAAATGCCGGCGATCGGATGGAACGACGAGAACTCATTTGGTCCGGCATTCACAAAATAAATGCGTACGCGCTCGCAGGGTTTGGCCTGCAGCCAGCCACCATGAGCGCAGCTAGGTCTGACGCCGAGTCGAAGAGTTTGGCCATGTCACCGCCGTCGGTCAGAATGCGTCAGAAGCCGGCATAGCGATTTTCAGGTGGCGGCTTTTTTTCATCATCTCTTCTCGGACGTACGCCAGCCACTTCCCGTTAGAACTCCAGGCCAAGCTGAAAAAACCTCTTCGCTCTCCATCGTCAGCAGCTGCGACTACTTCCCGTTCGCGCCATTCGTCAGCACTGGCCATGTGCAAGCCGCCCAGGCGCGGGATGTATGCCAGGATGTCTGATACCGGAGACCAGGCAAACGTACCGACTTCAGCGCCAGGGCTCAGCGCTCTGGCATCTGAGCCAGAAGATCGTGCTACCCAGAGTTCGCCGTCCCTGGGATAGGCCTCCCATTGGCCCGAAGGCGACGGGCTGGATCCCGTACTGTGTCCATCGGCGGCGAGCCGCTGTGTCTGGCCGTTAGGCAATTCTTTCACCCCCCGGTCGCCGCTCTTAAGATAGGATATTATCCCCAGGGGATGAGGGTCCGTCTCCCCTCGGACGATAGCGTCCGGGGCGGACAGGGGAACCAGGGGTAGAAACAGGGCACTGAGGAAGAGGCCTTGCAGGAGCTTGGCGTTCATCTGATATCGTCTCCTACCAGCTTGACTTCATTGGATCATCCACGGCCATCTGCCTTCCCCCTTGCCAGATTCTTATCCAGCCCAATCTCGTCAAACAGGATACTCGCAGAAGAGCATTTATGA
The DNA here is from genome assembly GCA_035575235.1 of Candidatus Methylomirabilota bacterium. GTDB lineage: Bacteria > Desulfobacterota > Binatia > Bin18 > Bin18 > SYOC01. The sequence goes on along the minus strand of DATLYA010000303.1, from coordinate 5,778 downwards.
TAGTAAATCCTGGAAACCACTACTGGCTACTGAGAATCCTAAGAATTCTTCATATTCGCAGGCCAGCAGTGAGGAGAAAAAATGGAACCGCTCAAAAGATCCTCCACGACAGGGGCAGGCTACACACCGCTGAATTTGGCCTTTCTGGGGTTACTCAGTGCCGCTTTTGGGCTGTTTACTTCACCCATCCAGGCGCAGCCGGTGGACCCAGCCGGGATTGTTCAATCCTTTTTGCCGCAAGAGGTTGAGCTTCGCACAGTGGAATCCGCAGATCTCAATGGCGATCAAACCCCAGAAATTGTCGCCTCATACCAACTGCCACCCGAGCAGGTGATTATAGTACTGCAGCAAAAAGACGGCCACTGGGAAAAGGTATGGGAACAAAAGGGTCCCGAGGAATTTACCTTGAGCGTGAATGTGGTGGATCTTACTGGAGATGGACGGCCGGAATTGTTGCTCGACTGGATCACTAGTTATATGTCTGGTGGGAACGATCTCGACGTGTACGGGTGGAGGGATGATACTCTGAAGAAGTTAGCCAGTATCGGGTATCACAAACTGGACTGGTTACCACCCAAGCAGGGAAAGAGAGCGTTAGCGGTCTGGCAAAAAGACACAGGGCTAGCCTTTATAGTGAAGACGCTGCGCTTGGGAGAGCACGGGTGGGTCAATGCGGATGAAGAGTATGCTGAGTATTTTCGCGAGGCGGTCATGCCATATTATCAACAAGAAGTCAAAGCACGGCCAGGCGCCCGCTATAATTGGTATTATCTGGCTGAAGCCCAAATGAAAGCCCAGATGCCTCAGGAAGCCCTCCAATCGATCGAGAAAGGTTTATCGCTCAACCTGACATATCCGGAAACATTCGAGTTTGAGCAGCTGAAAGAACAGGCGCTGCAGCAACTAAAAAATGACCATTCTAAGGCTGGGCCTTAGGAAGCATGCCCCTCAGCTCATGAATGAAGCCCAGTACAGGTTGGTGCCGGGCTCGGTCGGCTGCTCATCGACCTTAAGGAAGACTGACTGCGGGCGGGGACCAAGCCAGGTGAAAATATCCAGGAGACGACAGCCCCCTAGACCGCCACGCACGGCGTGGATGTTATCGCGCGTGGTTGTGAGAGTGGAGTATTCACCCGCGGTGAAAATGCGGTTCACCGTCTCGCGGATGCAGACCCGACGTCCAGCAAGCGGTGTGCGCTCAGGGCCAAGGAGGTCGTAGCTTCGGATGTGGACTTGACCCTCCAGCACGAAGATGACGCCGTTGTAGTGCCGGTGGTCGTGGGGCGGGAAGCCGTAACCCTCAGCCAACCGAAACACGGAGACCTCCCAGAGCTGATGTTTTGGCAGCTCGCTCCACGATGGAATAGTCAGGGGGTCTACCTGCTTGAGCTGCGCGACGAGCTGCGTTACGTAGGTTTCTTCGTCAAGACCGCACGCCAGGAGACACTCAGCGTGCAGTATAAGGTCACGGATGAACTCCTCCCAGGTGATTGTAACTGGCTCTGGTGCAGTGGGGGAAGAGCAGCCCTCCAGCAGGAAACTAAGGGGAGCCGCTGACATGTGGACAGCATCACGCTGTGTGCTTTCGACACTGGTGGACTTGTACAGATCGTACATGACGCTATGTCAACTCGTTTTTATATGGGTCGGTGCAATACCGTTGTTCACCCTGAGCGTAGCATGAGCGAAGTCGACGGGTGAACGGATCAGATAGTTGCTGAGGGCACCACCCGTTCGTGCTGAGCTCCGTCGAAGCACAAACGAACAAGGGCTCGGTTGAATCACGATTGAATATTACAATTGCTGGCGCTCTCGCCCTCCTACCTGCGCTCCCACCCCAAGGCGTCACAGCTCGGCGATGATGATCTGTTGGCCATGTTCGTCAGGAGTGAGAGTCTTAGCGGCCACCACCTGCTTGTCTTTCATGCGTACCGCGAAGACGGCCCAGCCCAGATCTCTGTTGTGCGTGCCGCTCACGACAAAGTGGACGAATCCCAGCCCGTCCTCAATCCAGACGTCGAACGGGCAGCGCGAGCGCAGCTGGCTGGCGATGCGGCGGTAAGCTAGCGAGCGCTTAGCCCCTCCGACCACCTGCCGCATCAGTTCAGGTTCAAGGCCCCATGCCGCCACACGGGCAGCGAGGTTCTCTCCTCAACGCTTTCCCCAAGCCATCAGACTCCTCCAGGCCATCAATAGAAAATTTTCGATACGTCGAACTCGCCAGTGTCCGGGTGCCAGCAGCCGATCACCTGCGCATGCTGGCCAATCCGCAAACCTGAGAGGTTACGAGTTGCAGACCCGATATCCCCGAGGGGAATAGCAAAGGTGTACGACCTGAGATGCCCCACTATTGGTCCATTGGGATTAGAGAACACGAGCCGTTTTCCCTGGACGTCAATAGCGTCGATCTGGAGATGGAGGTTCACGATGTTCACCCAGACCGTCTCGGCGATGAAGCGACCGTCCACAGTAGGGGTGCCGCGAGCGTAAAAAAAGTCCCCGGGTCTGATTTCCTCAAGAGCAGTGTCCTGCCCCTTCCACACCCGGGTCGCATTTGTGAGCTCGATACGTTGGATCAGGGACTCCTCATTGAAGGACACAATGGTGACCCCGTCGATCGCATGGACGAGCCCCATGGCGAAGTTCGGGTTGCGCCCTCCGGGTTCACCCTCGCCAGTGACCTCCTGCTGGCCACTGGCCGGTTGCTCAAGTCCAAGGGGAGCGAAAGTGGACGCGCTCATGACTCCCACACTCCCCAGGACGACTCCTCTTAACAGTTCGCGGCGCTTGATCTCGCTCATAATGCACCTCCTACCACTTGTCGAGCCCGACGGGTACGATGCCCGAGTCGAGAGTGGCAATGGCGGAGAAGGCGGCCGGCGTCAGGTCGATGAGGCGGTTGCCTGCGTAGAAGAAGTAGGGAGGCCGGCTTGGATCGTAGCAACAGAGCTTGCTTTGTCCACAGAAGTCCTTAGTGCGTGGACCGCAGTCGGCAATGGTAGCTGTGACAGACTTTAGCGGCCCGCAAATGGTGACCGTGATAGCTGTCCCACAACCGTAGCGCGAGGGGTTTTCGTTGCAGTTCTGCGGTTGGGTCAAGTTCTTGCACGCATCAGAGATATTTGGCCATGCACACTGGTTGTTGTACGATTGACAGTTGCCACAGGCACCCCTACAGCGCGCGTCGTTGCAGTTTTTTCCCTGTGGACACGTCCCATTTGGGCAGGGGACGCACCTTGGTGGGGTCAGCGTTTCGTCAAAGTACAAACAGCACGGTCCCCACACATCCCCGCAACAGAACCACGAGGCTAAGACACGCTTACCTCCCGCGCATCCACACATAGCTTCCTCCTTTCTACGCTCCTGGCCACTCGTGCGGCTGGGGGCGTCGGTGCATTGTCACTGAGAATTTGATGGGTATTTTTCTAGTGCAATTGCCACTGCTGCCGCAATTACCAAAAAGGGTGATTTTTGATTAGAGCAAAAGGGTGAGGAATCTTTCGCCCTTTTGGGTGATAATTAAGGTAGGTGTTTGCAAGCAGCATACCGCAGGCCCTGTACTCTCTCGGTCTTTCACCGAATGTTATGTGCTCACGTTTGGTGGCGCTCATACGGATTTGCTTTTAAAGAGTCAGCATGCTTGCTCTAAGAGTCATCCTTGTCGACGATCTTCCGCAGCGCCAGTTGGCATCACCCCAGCCGCATGAGGCCTCGCTTAAGCGCAAATGTCACAGCCTGAGTGCGGGTACTGACTCCGAGCTTGCGCAGAATATGGGTGACATGAGCCTTCACGGTATCCGCACTCAGGAACAAGGCAGCTTCAATCTCCTTGTTACTCTTCCCGGCCACCAGCAGCTGCAGCACTTCCAATTCCCGAGAGGTCAAGACTGGTTCTCGCATACGGGCTGCGAGTTTAACGGCCACGGCGGGCGGGAGACGAGTCTGCCCAGCATGCACAGCACGGATTGTCTCCACCAGCTCCTCGGGAGAGACATCTTTGAGCACGTAAGCAGCAGCGCCGGCCTGAAACGCACGGTAGATGTCCTCATCATCATCGTAGGCCGTGAGTACAATAATACGGGAGCCAGGAAACTGTTCGCGGATCGCCATGATAGCCTCGATCCCATCCATCTCAGGCATCCGCAGGTCAAGCAGGATGACATCGGGCCGGTGTCTTCCATAGAGGCTCACTGCCTCCTTGCCGGTTCTAGCTTCGCCAACGGGGTGTAAATCCTTCCAGTTCTTGAGCAGAGCAACCAAACCGTGGCGCACCACGGGATGATCGTCCGCGATTAGAATGCGAATTCGCTTGCAGCCCCTCATAGACGCCCCCTTGGACGTTGAGACGAGACTGGAGTACAGTCACCATAACTGTCGTTCCCTGCCTAAGCTGACTGGTTAAGGTGAACCGGTCTCAATCCCTTCTTCATCAGGTCAAGCATTCACTCCAAAATGAAATGCTTGTGATTTGGGGGCAGATTGCATTTGGTCTCAATCCCTTCTTCATCAGGTCAAGCATTCACTCGTGCCTGAACTCACTGAGAGTGAAGTTGACAACAGCCATGTCTCAATCCCTTCTTCATCAGGTCAAGCATTCACTCACTAAAGCTGGGCGGCATACTGAGTGCGGTTACTGGGCGTCTCAATCCCTTCTTCATCAGGTCAAGCATTCACTCGCTTGCGAGGCGGCTATTCGTGTGTGGCAAAATTGACTTGTCTCAATCCCTTCTTCATCAGGTCAAGCATTCACTCGTCAAGAAAAATTTTTTCCCCGTGCAGGGGGGGTACTTGTCTCAATCCCTTCTTCATCAGGTCAAGCATTCACTCGATACACGACACTGCCATGATATCGCTACCGAGTTTGGCGCGTGTCTCAATCCCTTCTTCATCAGGTCAAGCATTCACTCGGACAAGAGCAGCGCCGCCGCGTTCACGATCCTGAACGCCTCGTCTCAATCCCTTCTTCATCAGGTCAAGCATTCACTCTGTGTTCGTTCTGTTTCCATATCGAGATCGCGGCTCAGGAGGTCTCAATCCCTTCTTCATCAGGTCAAGCATTCACTCCCATTGCGATCTATTCGCGCACAGTAGGGCGGCGACCGTGCGTCTCAATCCCTTCTTCATCAGGTCAAGCATTCACTCGTTGAATAAGGGCGTGAACCGCGTCGCCGCTGGAGTTGAGTCTCAATCCCTTCTTCATCAGGTCAAGCATTCACTCGCAGTCATTGCTGGCCGCGCTTTTTTATTGCATAAACACGGGTCTCAATCCCTTCTTCATCAGGTCAAGCATTCACTCCGCAGTCTGGAACTCGTGAACCGGGGGCGGCTCATAACTTGTCTCAATCCCTTCTTCATCAGGTCAAGCATTCACTCACTGTGCCTGAGTTCACTGAAAGTGAGGTTGACAACAGCCACGTCTCAATCCCTTCTTCATCAGGTCAAGCATTCACTCGGCTCATAACTTCTTGACAACATTTACATCATCTGACCGTCTCAATCCCTTCTTCATCAGGTCAAGCATTCACTCAAGACTGACCCAGGTTTCGTGAACAGATTCGTGAAAAGGGTCTCAATCCCTTCTTCATCAGGTCAAGCATTCACTCGATCATCACGACAGAAGGAGGTAGGTTATGAAGAAGAGTCTCAATCCCTTCTTCATCAGGTCAAGCATTCACTCACGTGAACACGTTAGCAGTAAAAGTGAATGATGAGTCAACGTCTCAATCCCTTCTTCATCAGGTCAAGCATTCACTCGTCGCGGGAGATGGTCTCATGCGA
>DATLYA010000302.1:0-12838 GCA_035575235.1 Candidatus Methylomirabilota bacterium | reverse complement strand
TTGCGCCATCACCAAACCTGACGAGGTGATAGAGTGGAATGGCGTCACCGTGCTGGCGCCGCTCAATCTTGCGACGACCGTGCCGGTGCACGCCAGCCAGTTGTATTCACGCAATGCAACTGCTTTTTTGGCGCTGCTGATTGACAACGGCCAACTGCGGATCAATCTAGAAGACGATATTTTAGGGCCGGCGTGTGTGGCCCACGCGGGTAAGGCGCTCAATCCTCGCGTTGCAACCGCTCTTGAAGGAAAGCACTCTGTGTAAGGAGGAATCGAATTGTGAGTCCAGAGGCGTTCATTTCTGCCCTGTATGTATTTGCGCTGGCGGCGTTTCTCGGCTATCAAGTGATCTCCCGCGTGCCGCCATTGCTGCATACGCCGCTGATGTCGGCAACAAACGCAATCTCCGCCATCTCACTCGTCGGCTCATTGGTGACTGCCGGCGGGAATTACAACGCCACCAGCACCCTCTTAGGGTTCGTCGCCGTCATAGCAGCGACAACGAACGTGGTTGGCGGATTTATGATTACTGATCGCATGTTGAAGATGTTCCGCAAAAAAGAACAACTCCACCCCTAGCACATGTAAGGAGGATCAGGAGCAACAGCCATGGGGTACTTTAGTGAGTTCACTTACCTGGTCGCCTCAATTCTCTTCATTTTCGGGTTAAAGGCGTTAAGCCATCCCGACACGGCGCGGCGTGGGATGAATCTGGCCGCGTTCGGCATGTTGCTGGCCATTATTGGCACGCTCGTCCGTCATGAGATTGTCCGCTACGACTGGATCATTGCCGGTCTCATTATTGGTTCAATCATTGGCGCGGCCATGTCGATCTGGATGCCGATGACCGCCATGCCGGAACGAACCGCGCTGTCTCACGCCTTTGGCGCGCTCGCGGCGTCACTGGTAGGCATCTCAGAATACTATCGCCATGGCGCGGAACTCGGTACGTTCAAGATGACGGCGATCGGGTTCGAGGTGATGTTAGGCAGTCTGACTGTCACCGGCAGTCTCATGGCGTTTGCCAAACTGCGTGAGCTCGTGCGTGGAGCGCCGGTCACGTACAAAGGACAGAACATTTTCAACATATCCTTGTTCGCCCTGACTGCATGTATCTTCGTCTATTTAGTCTTCGTGCCCACGGCAAGCGCGCTGTTCTATCTGATGGTGGGTCTCGCCTTTTTATTCGGCATCTTGTTGGTGCTGCCGATTGGCGCAGCGGATATGCCGGTGGTGATGTCGCTCATGAACTCGTACGCGGGCCTGGCTTCAGCGGCGACCGGATTCGCTCTTTCCAACAACGTGCTCATTATTGCCGGCACGCTTGACGGATTTTCTGGGTTTATTTTGTCAATTTTGATGTGTAAAGCAATGAACCGCTCGGTGAACAATGTCTTGTTCGGAGCCTTTGGCTCTGCAACGTCCGCGGTCGCCGCCCCAACCGACGGTGTGATGCGCGAGGTCTCTCCTGAGGATGTCGCGCTCCAGATGGCGTATGCCCGGCAGGTCGTCTTTGTCCCCGGTTATGGTATGGCGACGGCGCAAGCCCAGCACGCCGTGCGGGAACTCGCGGAGCTACTGGAAGCACGTGGAGTCACTGTCAAATACGCCATTCACCCGGTTGCCGGCCGCATGCCGGGACACATGAATGTTTTGCTTGCTGAAGCGAATGTGCCGTATTCGTCGTTGTATGAACTGGAACAGATTAATCCAGAATTTCCGACGACCGACGTGGCGATCGTGATCGGGGCTAATGATGTCGTCAATCCGGACGCGCGCGATAATCCGCACAGCCCGATCGCAGGCATGCCCATTCTCGAAGTGGACAAAGCCCATTCCGTGGTGGTGCTGAAGCGCGGCAAAGGAAAAGGCTTCTCCGGCTTAGAGAATCCCTTGTTCTTCAAACCGAACACCGGCATGCTGTACGGCGACGCTAAAGCCTCGTTAACCACGTTAGCGCAGGCGGTGCAACACGCATAAATCAGCAGAAGCCGGCGCGCCATGCCCCTATCTACTAGGATCGCTTCTGCGGCGCTCACGCCTCTCGTTTTTGTCCCTTCTCCACCGGCAGGCCAGCCGCGGCCCAGCCGTTGAAGCCGCATTCGAGATGTGCGACATTCGGAAAGCCCATCTCTTGAAGCACGTCCGCCGCAAGGGCAGACCGGCCCCCGCCTGCTCAATAGAGGATGATGCGCTTCTCCGGATCGACTTTCCCCGTGTAATACTTCGAGGTGGGATCGAGCCAAAATTCCAACATGCCGCGCGGCACGGATACGGCGCCGGGAATCCACCCCAATTTCTGCCTTTCACGCATGTCGCGAATATCAAGCACCTGTACAGGTTCTCCGGATCGCAACTCCGCCTGGAATTGCTCCAGCGAGAGGTTTTGGACGCGCGTTTTCGCCTCTTTCACCATCTGATCGACAGTCTTTTTCGGGGTGAACATGAGCAGTCTCCTTTCCATCACTCAAGGTTCGGTTTCTTTCAATACATAGCCGGCGCCGCGCACGGTGTGGATCAACTTCGGCTCGAACTCCGCATCAATCTTCTTGCGTAAATATTTCACATAGACATCAATGACGTTCGTAAAGGTATCGAAATCAACACCCCATACATGCTGGGCAATGAGCGCACGGCTCAGCACCCGGCCAGGGTTGCGGAGGAAAAATTCTAATAAGGCAAATTCTTTCGCCGTCAGGTCGATCCTCTTGCCTGCACGGGTCACTTGCCGTGCGGCGGGATCAAGTCGGAGGTCCGCGAGCGCCAATATCGTTGGCTGCGCAGTCGCGCTGCGTCGCAGCAAAGCTCGGAGACGAGCCAGCAATTCCTCAAAAGCAAAAGGTTTCGTGAGATAATCATCCGCTCCTTGATCGAGACCGGCCACTTTATCCGCTAACGTATCCCGCGCCGTAAGCAAGAGGATAGGCGTCTGCACGCCGCGCTGACGCGCCGCATGGAGCACCGCGAGCCCGTCGCGCTGCGGCAACATGACATCGAGAATGACAAGATCATACGGGCCGTTGCACAGTCGCGCGAGCCCCTCTTCGCCATCATACGCTATGTCAACGCTATGATGTTCCGCTTCCAGGCCGCGCTGGAGGAAGCGTGCAACTTTTCTTTCATCCTCGATCAGGAGAATGCGCATAAGCGTAACCGCACGCCTTTCACTAAACCGGAGTGCACCACATTCGTACACTTTACGCCGTTTTTGCAGGACTGTCATGCTGAGCGCCGCGAAGCCTCTCGCTGTGAGCCCCTTCACGTCGGTCAGGGTGACAACCCTGGTGCGCCAATCTCGTGGCGTTTGGTTTAGATCGCGCGGACCGGCAGCACGACCATTTGCAGCCCGGAAAATTGCAAGCGGCGCTGAAGCGTAAAGGCCGCCTGGTTATGCAGCACCTTATGCCAGAAGTGTTCTTGCTGAAACACAAGTTTCCCGGCAAAGAAGACCGCGCGCGGGAACCGCCGGGCCACTTCATGCGCCAATCGTTCGAGTTCATCAATGGCGTCCGTGCCGAGCGCGCACCAATATTCCGCATAGTAGCCCTGCCGCTTGACGAATTGGACATATTTCTCCAGGCTCGCTTCAGTCTCACGCTGCAAATGTTCAATCTCCTCACGCCCTTTGAACCGGCTCGAATCGATGACGCCGACGCCGACGAATACGAAGTTTTTGAAATGCGTCCCAAAAAGACGCGGGACGCCGAGCACCGCGTGGATGCCCAGGCCATTGTATCCATTGACAAAAAATACCGCCGTCGGGGCGCTCGTATCACGCGGAGGAACGGGCGGGTGCTCATCCGGCAAAGGCAAATCCAGGAGAATGTCATCGAGCCGCCGCAAACTCCTTCCCGCCACGCGATAATGCCGATTAATGTACAAGCACAGCCCAATGACCCCCGAGGTGATGGCGATCGTCACCCAGCCGCCGGCGCGGAACTTGAGCACCACCGTGGCTACGAGAATAAAGGTGGTCAAAATAAGTCCGGCGCCATTGATGGTGAGTCGCCGTCCCCAGGTCGACTCGCGCTGACGCACTTCCCACCAATGACGACACATGCCAAGCTGTGAGAGCGTAAAGGTGAGAAACACATTGATACTGTAAAGTACAACGAGGAGATGCACATCGCCATGAGTGTAGAAAAGCAGCGCCAACGCTGCGCCGCCCATCAACAGCACCCCATCTTGAGCCACCAACCGTTCGCTTAATTGATAAAAGCGGCGCGGCACCCACGAATCGAGCGCCATATTGGCCAGCACTTGCGGACCGCCCAGAAAACCGGTCTGCGCCGCGACCACTAAAATCGCGCCGGCTGACAGCATGGTCGTCAAGAAAAAGGCCGAGCCCAGAGGGATATCCCCCACCTGCCAGGTTTTCACCAGCGCCCACGTCAATACACCGTTCAGCGTTCTTCCCTCTTCGTGCTCGACTTGCAAGAGCAGGTACGATAACAAGAGGCCGCTCGCCATAAAAGCAAGCGAGACGGCCATATAGGTCATTGTGCGTTTGCCCGTCTCCACACGCGGCTCGCGCAGGATTTGTAATCCGTTGCTCACCGCTTCGATGCCGGTGTAGGTTCCGCCGCCAAGGCTATAGGCGCGTAAGAGAATGGCGCCCATGCCCAGATAGCCCAGATCTTTTAGACTCGACTGAGATTCTTGAAAGGAAGCCGACAGTATAGTCGGAGCTACATCAATATGGGTAGAAATTCCGTAAAGGATCACAATGGTATGCGTGACTAGAAAGGTTAGAAAAATCGGCAGGAGCACAATGACAGATTCACGCACGCCGCGGAGATTCAACACAATAAGTACGCCAATCGCCAGCGCCGCCGTCATGAGTTTGAAATGATGGTACTCAAGCGGAAGAATATTGAAGATCGCATCCACACCGCTAGCGATGGAGATCGCGATAGTTAACACATAATCGACCAACAAGGCGCAGCCGCACACTAAGCCCGGATAACGGCCGAGGAGCTTAGTAGCGACTAAATAGCCGCCGCCGCCGGTCGGAAACAGTTCAATAATCTGGGAATAGCTGGCCGAAATGACAAAGACAGTCACAATCATGAGCCCAGCAAGGAGAATGGCAAGAAACGTATGTGAGCCAAGCGCCAGAAACGCCTCCTCCGGGCCATAACATGAAGAAGATAAGCCGTCTGAGCCGAGGCCCACCCAGGCCAAAAACGCCGCCAACGAGACATGATGAAACACATCAGGCGCAAGCGGGTCTTTCGCTTTGCCGACAAAAAACGTGCGTAACCGCTCCCAGCGGCTTAAAGGTTGAGCTTCCTCTCTCAGCAAGAGCGGAGGCTGATCATCAAGCGAAGAAGGACCGCTATCCGCAGGACTAGGGGATTCGTTCATAAGAGATTACGGTATGAAAATTTTGCGCTCTAAGAAATTGAACGCTTAAGGGGTTGGCTCTCATTCACAACGCCATCGTGAGCCGCAGGCGACGCTGTGAGTGCCGTTGCGTTGCCAATGTAAGTTTCACACGAGAGAAGCTGCCCTTCCACAACAACCATCACTGGGCGACGATAATATAACACTCCTTCATCTTCGTACTGATCAAAAACCCTGAGGGCCTCTTGATGAACGGCGGAGAGCACGAAGCCTGAAGTTTTTGCGCCCGGACACGGTGTAATAAAAGGATAGCCTTGAACAGAGAAAAGGCGTGTAAAGCCAAAGAGTTCCGCTTTTCTTCTTGGGAAGGACTGTCCAGCAAGAGCATAAATTCTCTGCTCGTCCATTAAGGTTCCGTAGACAAACAGGTCTACTGTAGGAGCCATAATTAGAGCAGCATTGTAGCAAAAAGCTGGAAAAGGCAAAGAGGAAGGCAACTCTCGGCAGTCGGTCGTGAGTTCTAGCGAAAAAAGGGGCGAGTTACCCCGCCCCTGAAGTCCCTAAGGCTGTAGTAATCTTAGGAACAAGAACGAAGTAGAGCGTTTGTGCGTCAGCGCACCCTCCCACTTCAGCCTATTTCCCCATCGCGGAGAGATTGGTCGTGGTGTACGTTGAGTCGGGGAAGCCGAGCTCATACTCGGTGTAGTATCCCTTCGATTGCACATCAAAGAAGCTGGCGCGGTTTTGCCGTACATCTTCCGCCATCCCCCAGAACGGATGCCGCACGGTCATGTCCCGCCCGGGCGTATAGCCCATCTTGTCTTCCCACAGCAGCGTTTTCCAATACTCGCCCGCGCGATCATACAGCGTGGCCCAGTACGCCCAGTATGCCGTCTTGTCAATGTACACGATACGGCGGCCATAGGCGTAGTAAGGGTCTTTGGGCGTCGCTTCCACGACCCAGCATTTACGCTTGGCCAGTTTCAGGTTGGTTGGCGCCCAGGCTGCACCCTGCCAGCCTTCCTTCTCATAGCCGGCGATAACACGTTCCTCTGGATTCCAGGTAATGCGCGCGACCTGTCCGGGCGGAATCTCGCCTCGGGCTTTGATTAAGTTGGGATCGCTCGGGAGTTTCTTGGGCGCCGGATCGCCCGCCACCATGGCCTTCTCAATGCCGGTTGGCGCGATCGGCACAAGAACATCCTTTACTCCAATCAGCTTCCAGTTCATGTACTGGATCTTTCCCGCCCAGCCATAGGCGTCATCCCGCGCAATGATCGACCCGAACATCCCTTCCGAAGTATTCGACGCCGTCAGCCGCCGCACGCGACGAATCGTGGGCACAAACGCCCAGATCGATTGCCATGTTGCCGGATCAGTATGCCACCATTCCAGGGTTGAGACGCCCACTACGTCATACGGAGCGACACCGAAGATAATGTCTTTAAGGTAGCAGTCATCGGGATTGTCTGTGGGGCCTGAGTGCCGCCCGATATACCAGGTGGCGTAGGTGCCAAACTCCACCGAGCGGTCAAAGCCTGTGGGCGTGGCCCACTTCACCGCTAAGAACCAGTATACGTCGTCGACCTGAAAGCGCGCCACCTGGTGGTTGTACATCACCTTATAGCCGGCTTTGGGATCTTTCTCATCGAGGTCAGGGAAGGGGAAGCCGTACCAGAAATGGGGCCAGGTTTTGGTGGCGGTTTCGTACATATAGCCATCGTCGGTCACATAGTACTTGCCGGCATTGGCTTCCGAACCCGCCTTAAACTTCTTACTATACTGAAAGGCGTCGTCTTTGACGTCAATGATCTCCGCCGTGTACATGCCACGGCAGAATTTATCCGCTACGTTCTCCGGCAGCAGATCTTTGGCCTCATTGCAATTGGATTTATCAAGTTTATCACCGGGCTTTAATTCGGCAGAGACTGGCGAGGCGAACATAGAGAAACTCGCGGTGGCAAGCAGCGCGAGTCCCCACTGGGTCAAACGTGACCAATGCATAAAATGTCCTCTCTTTTCGTCAAGTTATTTTATTTTTTTCATAAAAATTTTCTCTTGTCGCAATAACAAAGAAGGCGGGCCTCTGCCTTGATGGCAATTGCTCTCCATATGTTATGCATCCTCCTGTTCCCACAATCCCTCAAGACAATATCCTATTCCCTTGAAGCAGTGTCACCCAAAATAAACGGCGTTCTCAAAAATAGCGCCCGCCAATGCGAGATTACATAGCCAAGGATGCACAAGAAAAAAAGGGGCAAGTCGCCTTGCCCCTTTCTCTGCTGTACAGACGCGACAGTAACGTTTACTTCCCCATCGCGGAGAGATTGGTCGTGGTGTAGGTCGAATCCGGGAAACCAAGAGAGTATTCAGTGAAATACCCTTTTGACTGGACATCGAAGAAGCTCGCCCGGTTCTGGCGCACATCTTCGCCGACACCCCAGAACGGATGACGCGTGGTCATGTCGCGGCCTGGAGTATACGCCATCTTGTCCAACCACAAAATCGTTTTCCAGTACTCACCAGCACGATCGTACAACGTCGTCCAGAACGCCCAATAGGCGTATTTATCAATGTACACGATGCGGCGGCCGTAGGCGTAGTAAGGATCTTTTGGTGTAGCTTCGACCACCCAGCATCTCCGTTTGGCGAGTTTTAGTTTAGTCGGCGCCCAGGTAGCTCCAGTCCAGCCTTCCTTCTCATAGCCAACCTCAACACGCTCCTCCGGAGACCAGGTGATCCGCGCGACATGACCAGGCTCAAGCTTTCCTCTGTCTTTCAATATGGATAGATCTGAAGGCAGTTTTTTAGGGGCCGGCTCGCCAGAGACCATTGCCTTTTCAATGCCGCTCGGGGCAATAGGCACGAGCATATCCTTCTGACCGATGAGCTTCCAGTTCATATACTGAATTTTTCCACCCCAGCCGTACACGTCGTCACGAGCGATAATTGAGCCAAACATGCCTTCCGAGCTGTTCGACGCCGTCAGGCGACGCACACGGCGAATCGTGGGGACAAACGCCCAGATTGACTGCCACACCGCGGGGTCAGTATGCCACCATTCAAGCGTGGACACGCCCACCACGTCATAGGGAGCAACGCCGAAGATAATGTCTTTCAGATAACAGTCGTCCGGATTCTCCATCGGACCGGAATGGCGGCCGATGTACCACGTCGCATAGGCGCCAAATTCCACGGCGCGGTCAAACCCAGAGGGCGTCGCCCACTTCACCGAAAGAAACCAGTAGACGTCATCGACTTGGAAACGCGCTACCTGGTGGTTGTACATGATCTTGTTCGCGGCCTTAGGGTCCTTCTCGTCAATTTCTCCTGGGAAGGGGAACCCGTACCAGTAATGCGGCCAGGTTTTGGTGGCGGTTTCGTACATGTAGCCATCGTCGGTTACATAATATTTACCCATGTTGGCTTCAGAACCGGCCTTGAACTTCTGACTGTATTGGAAAGCCTCGTCTTTGACCTCGATAATCTCTGCCGTATACGCGCCGCTACAGAATTTCTCAGGGACGTGTTCCGGCAGCATGTCTTTGGCTTCATTGCAATTCGACTTATCGAGTTTATCGCCAGGTTTTAATTCGGCGGAAACGCCTGGCGCAACAACCGCCAAGCTCAGCGAGGCAAGCAGCGCGACCCCCCAACGGCCCATACGAGATTGTTGCATACAGTGCCCTCCCTGTTTGGTGCTTCTGAGGAACGATCATCTTAGATTAGTCTGTGATCGGGGTTTGAAAAGATCAAAATTTTTTGACAGGCTTAGGGGGGCTGCGGCACGAGGCGACTTCAGACATCGCCCCTTTGGGGGGCGCCGCGTGCCCCTGAGGCGTCCGTTGAAGCGGTCGAACGCTACGAAAGACGCCGGCAAGAGGGGAGACGGGCGGGGAGTAAAGGTGCAGCCATGGTGACATGTATTCCCCTACGCCGCTGATAACTCTGTCGCTGTATGGTTTATTCCCGGCAAGCGCGGTATGATTTTGTGCTTATGAAGCAAAAAAGTTATATGGAGCCTTCTGTTCCCGGTCTAAGCGCCTGGCAGATTTTTCGTCTGATTTGGCATTTACCCAATTTTGTCAAACTCTACTGGCGTCTGTTCCATGATCGTCGCGTGCCGATGCGTGCGAAAGCGCTGCTGGTCGCGGCTGTGCTCTATGTGCTTGATCCCTTTGATCTCCTGCCAGAGTTTCTCTTTCCCTTCTTCGGCGCCCTGGATGATTTTGCCGTTATCACTCTGGCGGCTCGATGGTTTATTTCCCTTTGTCCCCCCGACGTGGTACAGGAACACGTGAGGACAATTAAAAATTGAGAAAATAAAGAAGAACGAAAAGCGCGGAATGTCGAGCGTTTTCAATTTTCAATTTTACATTTTTCATTTGTAATTCCTCCGAAGGAGAGTTTTATGGCTTACCGTCCCACTCTGATGGGCATCCGGGGAATGATCGCGACCGAACATTACCTCTCCGCCGAGGCAGGCATGCGTATGCTGCACGCGGGCGGCAACGCATTTGACGCCGCCGTGGCCGCCACGCTCGCCGAAGGCGTATTGAATCCGCATATGCATACGTTCGGTGGGGAAATTTCCGCGCTCCTCTACCACGCGAACGCCAGGAAAGTCTTTGCTCTCAACGGCGACACGGTGGCGCCGCGGGCAGCAACGATTGAATGGTTTCACAAGCAACAGATCTCGCTCATTCCTTTTAATGGGGTGCTCGCTGCCGGTCCCTGTGCCGCTCCGGATGCGCTGCTCACGACGCTTGAGCGATTTGGCACTTTCAGTTTTGCCCAAGTCGTGACGCCAGCCTTGGAACTTGCTGAAGAAGGTTTTCCCTTGCATAAGGCGCTGCGGGGCCCTGCGCCTGCGTATATGCTGACCGATTTCTCAATCGCTGGCAATGCGGAGCATTTTCGTAAAGCCTGGCCCTCGTCCGCGAAGGTATATCTCCCCGGCGGACGTTTGCCAGAGGTCGGCGAGGTGTTCCGCAATCCCGATCTGGGCAAAACCTTTCGCCGGTTGATGGACGCAGAGAAGAAAGCGCAAGGCCAAGGCCGTGAGCAGGGGTTGGCGGCGGCGCGCGCGGCGTTTTACAAGGGAGAAATAGCGCAGAGGATCGCCGCACACGCCAAGGCCTACGGCGGGCTGCTTACTACGGAAGACCTTGCCAACTTCCGCGTGCAGTTCGAAGAGCCGGTCGTGCTCAAATATCGAGGCTATGAAGTGTACAAATGCGGTCCGTGGAGCCAAGGTCCGGTGTTTTTGCAGCAATTAGCGCTCTTAGAGGGCTATGACCTGAAAGGCATGGGTCATAACAGTGCGGACTACATTCACACTGTGATCGAGGCGACAAAATTAGCGTTCGCCGATCGCGAGCAATACTATGGTGATCCACAGTTTGTACAGGTTCCCTTAGCCGGCCTGTTATCGCAAGAGTATGCCGCAAGCCGGCGAGCGTTGATCGATCCACGGCGCGCCTCTCTGGAGCAGCGTCCTGGCAACCCGCGCACCGGTGAGGCATTGCTCACGGGGGAAGAGATCTTCGCGGCTCGGAACTGGGGACCCGGCACCGTGTATGTCACAGTCGTAGACAAAGAACGCAACATGGCGTCATTCACTCCAAGTGGGGCCTGGATTCCTTCTTCTCCGGTGATTGATGGATTGGGCTTCCCGCTCGGCACGCGCGTGCAAACGTTCTATCTCGATCCGCGGCATCCCAATGCCCTTGCGCCTGGCAAACGTCCACGCACCACCCTTACTCCGACTCTCGTGCTGCGGAATGGCGCGCCAGGTATGGTGTTTGGCACCCCGGGCGGCGACCAGCAGGACCAGTGGACGTTACAGTTCTTCCTCAACATGGTTGAGTTTGGCATGGAGGTGCAGGACGCTATTGAAGCGCCGCGCTTCTCTTCCGCCCATTTTCCTTCGAGTTTCTATCCCCACAACGCGGCCCCCGGTCTACTGCGGCTTGAAGGGCGCATTCCCGCTGCAGTCCGACAGGAACTTGCGGCGCGCGGTCATAGGGTCGAAACGAAAGAAGACTGGAGTGAAGGGGATGTGCTGGCAATCTGCGTTGATCTCGAAAAGGGAATCGTGCGCGGTGGAGCCGATCCGCGCGGCGAGCAGAGTAAACGCATGCCATCATACGCAATAGCATGGTAAACGAGAGCAGAGGAGAATCAGGCTCTCATGTTTCATCGCGCCTGTAATGAGTTGAAGAAATTAACTTTATGCAACGATTGCTTCGCAAACTTATCTTAGTGAAGTGCTAACCCCTAATCCCCCGGCTCTTCCCTGCACGTCTCACGTTTCACGTCTTATGTTGCCATGACCCTTCGCACTCGTCTCACGCTTTGGTACACGTCTTTGCTCTTGAGTATGCTCGTAGTCCTTGGCGTAGTCGCTCTGGCGTTGCTCGATAAGGGACTGCGTGATAATGTTGACGCGTCGCTGAAATCCGTCGCCCGCTCGCTTGCTTCGTCTATCCGCGACGCGCCTCGGGGTGGACCAAATCTAGACGAAGCCTTGGAAGCGCTCTTTGGTCCTGTGATTGCTCAGCGATTTTACCGGCTACTTGATCCGTTTGGACGTCCAGATCCACGGCTCGCTCCACGCAACCGGACCCAATTTCCTCTCAGTTCAGAAGCGCTGCAGAATGCAGAAAACGGCCAGGACACCTACGAAACAGTTCATCTTCCTCAGGTCTCCACGGCCCCGGTACGCCTCTACACCATGCCAGTCATTGAGCGAGGCCGCATTATTCATTTTGTCCAGGTCGCCATGCCGCTTGAGAGCGTCGAAAGCGCGCGCTCGCGGTTCTTATTCATTCTCCTGGGACTTACTCCCTTTGCTCTTGGCGGCGCCGGCGTTGGCGGCTGGTTTCTTGCTAGACGCGCGCTCGCGCCGGTTGACGCTATGGTTGAGGCCGCACGACGCATCAGCGCGGAGGACCTCTCGCGCCGCCTCGATACGCCAGCACGAAACGATGAACTGGGACGGCTCGCCGCCGTGTTAAACGACATGCTCGCCCGCCTGGAACAATCCTTCGCAGCGGTGCGCCACTTCAGCGCTGACGCCGCGCACGAGTTGCGCACTCCGCTCACCATTCTGAAGGGTGAGCTTGAGGTTGCAAATCGTGCGACGCAGAGCGAAGCGGAATATCGGCGAGTTATCACTAGTTGTTTGGAAGAAGCAGACCGCCTCACCGCTCTTGTTGAGGATTTGCTATTTCTTGCTCGCTCGGACAGCGGCAACATCAGTTTGCCCCAGACGCCGGTCAATCTGGCGGAAGTGCTCAATGACGTCGCCCCGGCGCTCCTCGCACTCGCTGAGGATGCTGAAGTGACATGCACGATCGCGCCAGCGGCGCCGGTCTGGGTGTGCGGGAGCGAGGCGTTGCTCTTCCGGCTCATCTTCAATCTGGGTGAAAACGCCGTCAAATATACCCCTTCAGGCGGCGTGGTCACTATTACTTTGACAAGCAACGAA
>DATLYA010000301.1:0-29585 GCA_035575235.1 Candidatus Methylomirabilota bacterium | reverse complement strand
AAAGCGCCGGGCGATTTTAGCGCGCTTTGAGCCTGGGGCGACGCTGCCGCCGCATCGGCATGTTGGCGATGAGCTTATTTTCATCATCGAGGGCTCGAATGCGGACGAGTCAGGGGAAGTCGTCACCGGCAATCTCAGTTATCGACCAAACGGGTGTACGCATACGGTGACGACAAAGAATGGAGCGACCGTATTGGCTTTTGTCTGGGGAGGCGTAGAGCCAGTGTGAAATCAGCGCCGAGTGATGAGTAACGTGTACCGAGTAAAAAGGATTGTTGCTCAGACGCCTGAATAATCCCCTGTAGAGACGCCTCGATGGGGCGTCCTCTCTCAGAAAGGCTCTAAGCGGGGAACCTGCGACTACTCGTTACTCAGAGCTCGGCAGTCGGCGCGCGGCTCTAGTTCACGCCGCTTGCTTTTCAAGCGCGGCTTTCACCTCGTTATATTCCGGAAACCTGCCTGTGGCTTTCTTAGAGTAGATCTTTTTTCCGTCAACAAAAACCTCGAACCGCCCGTCGTCAAACGGAGCGAGGCTCAATTGACGAATGCGTTGTTTGTATTCGGTGAGAAGTTGTTCCGTCAGACTGACGGCCTGGGGCTCATAACTTCACGCTGCGCAGTATTCAATGCGAATTTCCATACCATCCTCCTGCCTGGATGCCGATTCTCCTTTTTCAGGTACCATAGCCCTTTGAGAGAGACAATCGACAGGGAGAGTCTTTACCTGCCGCTCATTCGTGATCTATGCTCCAAAACCTACCGTCACCTGGAAGGAGAATCAAAGGAGAATCGTATGAACTGGCGAGAACGTTGCGGCAACAAACTTGTCTCCGCCCAAGAGGCGATGAAGGCGGTGCGCAATGGCGATACCGTGCAGGTGAACTGGCTGCACGCGACTCCGGTCACATTATGTGACGCCCTCATGGCGCGAAAAGAAGAACTTCACGAGGTAAAAATATGCACGATTGGGCCGCTCTATAACTGGGACCAGCCAGGCGCGGAAAAGGCGTTCACGATCCAAACCCCGTACTTAGGGGCCACAACTCGACCGCTGATGGAGAAGGGCCGCGTGGATTTCATTCCGGTGATGTACTACCGCCATGGTGAATTGCCGCCGGGGCTTGAGTGCGATGTGTATCTGACCCCGGTGTCGCCGCCGGATAAACACGGCTATTGCAGCTTTGGGGTGGGGCTCTTCATGTCAAAGACCATGGCGGCCCACGCTCGCGTAGTCATTGCTGAAGTGCATGAAGATTTTGTTCGCACTGGCGGGGAAAATTTTATCCATGTGTCCGAGGTCTCGCACTTCGTGGAGCCCACCGCGCCGCCCGCCGCCTTGCCTGCAACTGCGCGCAATGACGAAGAGGTCGCCGCGACCGAGATTATCTGCACCCTGGTGGCGAACGAGTTGATTCGTGATGGGGACACCGTGCAGATCGGCCTCGGCAGCGTGTCCTCGCCTCTGGCCATGTATCTTGAGAACAAAAATGACCTGGGCATTCATACCGAAGTCATTCCTGGCGGGGTGGCGCGGCTGGTGCAAAAAGGCGTCGTCACCGGCAAATATAAAACGGTCAATCCTGGGAAAGTGGTCGCCAGCGGCGGCATTGGCGTGTTTCCTGATGAATTGGCCATTATCGACGGGAATCCGAACTTTGAGTTCTACGACTTCACGTATACGGATGATTTACGTTTGTTGGTGAATCAGAAAAACTACGTGGCGGTCAACAACGCGCTCGCGGTAGATTTGAGTGGGCAAGCGTGCTCGGAGTCGATTGGTCCGTACATGTACACTGGTGCGGGAGGACAAACGATCTTCACCATCGCGGCAGCCTACGGCAATCCCGGCAAAGCGGTGATCGTGACGCCATCGAGTGCAGTGGTGAAAGGACGACGCCTCTCCAGGATCGTGCCGATGCTTGAGCCCGGCAGCGTGGTGACGGCGCAACGCGCTTTTGTTGATTATGTTGTAACGGAGCAGGGTATTGCCCAACTGCGCGGGAAAAGCCTCAAACAGCGAGCAGCGGCGCTGATTGAAGTGGCGCACCCGGATTTCCGCGAGGAGCTGCGCAAAGAGGCGAAGAGAATTTATCATCTCTAGCGCGGCTAGTGCTCGGAGAGATTTCGCTGCCTGCACGTAGGTACAGGGGGAATGAGGGTGAGGTGCTTTGGGCGTAAATGCGCCCTACGACAGGTTGACTTGCTGCCCGACACAACGGTTGGAGAGGAGGGACAATGATGGAGCGTTTTAAGGTCTCAGATCTTGGCGCGAAGAAGGTGTTGATGGCGTTTGATAATAGCGGCTGGCGCGTCATTGATGTTTTAGCAGTGAAAGCGAGCGGCGCCTGTCCGGCCTGTGGCGCGAATACTGCGTTGTCTCCAGGGGTGTATTACACAGTGCCGCGACCCAAAAATAAGGGGAAAGACGCCCTCATGCTGTGTTCTCACGCGCCTGATGAAGTGGAGAATGCGAAGAAAATTCTTGCTAGCCTCTGACTCACAATTTGATTTTGATTCGCACAAAGTCCGGAATCCTGGGGAAGATGACGGGCTGTAGAGCGACGGAGAATAAGGAGATGTCGCCATGGAGCACAAATTCACCAACCGTCTTATTCACGAGACCAGTCCGTATCTTCTTCAGCATGCGCATAATCCAGTGGATTGGTTTCCCTGGGGTGAGGAAGCGTTCGCGAAAGCGCGCGCCGAGAATAAGCCTATTCTTTTAAGCGTGGGCTATTCGGCATGCCACTGGTGCCACGTGATGGAGCAGGAGTCGTTTGAGGACGAACAAATTGCCAGACTGATGAATGAGCTCTTTGTCAATATCAAGGTGGATCGTGAAGAACGTCCGGATGTCGATGAGATTTACATGAACGCCGTGCAAATGTTGACCGGACGCGGCGGTTGGCCCATGACGGTGTTTCTGACGCCGGACGGCAAGCCGTTCTATGGCGGCACCTATTTCCCACCAGTGGATCGTCACAACTTGCCGGCGTTTCCGCGAGTGTTAGCGGCAGTGGCCCAGGCCTATCGAGAGCGTCCGCAAGACGTTGAGCAAGCGACCTCACAGATTCTGAGTAATCTGGAGCGCATGACTCAGCGACAGGAAACTACCCGGCCTCTGCGGGTGGAAACGCTGGCCAACGCCGCCGCGAGCCTGGCGCAGCATGTGGATCACACCCACGGCGGTCTTGGCGGCGCGCCCAAATTTCCCAATTCCATGGTGTTCGCGTTGTTCTTGCGACAGTATCACGCCAGCGGCAACGAGCATTATTTGCAGATGACCACTCATACGCTGCGAAAAATGGCGGAGGGCGGCGTATACGATCATCTCGGCGGCGGGTTCCATCGCTATGCGGTGGATGAGCGCTGGCTCGTGCCGCATTTTGAGAAAATGCTGTACGATAACGCCCTGCTGGTGCGGCTGTATCTCGAAGCTTATCAGGCGACGCACGACCCATTCTTCCGCCAGGTGGTAGAGGAAACCCTCGCCTATGTGGAGCGCGAAATGCTCCATCCCGAAGGCGGATTCTATTCGACCCAAGATGCTGATTCGGAGGGAGAAGAAGGGAAATTTTTCGTATGGACTCGTGATGAGGTGTTGCGTGAGTTGGGTGAAGAAGTCGGTGAGATGTTTTGCCGCTATTATGATGTGACCGACGTGGGAAACTTTGAGCACAAGAATATCCTCCATCCCACGCTCTCACTGGCGCAGCTGGCAAAACTGTTTCGACGAGATGAGCAAGAAGTAACGCGTCTCATCGCCGCAGCAAGACAGAAACTTTTTGCCGTGCGGGAGCGGCGCGTGAAACCAGGGCGGGACGATAAGATCCTCACCAGCTGGAACGGTCTGATGATCTCGGCGTTCGCCGAAGCGTACAAGGTGTTGGGAGGCCCCCGTTATCTCGATATTGCGCGCCAGAGCACGGAATTCCTTCTCACACGCCTTTATCAAGACGGACGGCTGCTGCGTAGCTATAAGGACGGACAGGCGAAGTTCAACGCTTATCTCGACGATTACGCGTTTTTTGCCGCGGCGCTGATTGATCTGTACGAAGCTGCGTTTACCCGCGCGTATCTAGAGCGCGCCGTGGAGCTGACCGACACGCTGAATGCGCGTTTCTGGGATGAACGCGACGGCGGCTTCTTTTTCACCAGCAGTGACCACGAGGCGTTGATCGCCCGCTCCAAGCCCGCCTTCGACGGCTCGATTCCGTCCGGCAATTCCGTGGCGGCGTTTACTCTGCTGCGCCTGTACTACCTCACCGAAAATCACAGCTACCTCGATAAAGCGGAACGCGTGCTGCGGCTGTTCTACGACGCCATGGAACAGAATCCCTTCGGCTTTAGTCACATGCTGTGCGCGTTGGATTTCTATCTCAACCGACCAAAAGAGATTGTGCTCCTAGGGCAGTGTGATGCGCCTGAAACCAAGGAGATGCTGGCGCGAATTCACGGAATGTTTCTGCCCAATAAGACCTTGGCGTGTTTTGCTGCGCCGGAACAGGCGAGTCAGAAACTGCCGTCCCTGCTGACTGGTAGAACGCAAGTCGATGGAAAACTGACGGTGTACGTCTGCCATAACTTTACGTGTTCGCTGCCGGTGACGGAGTGGGGGGCGCTGAGGGAATTATTGCTGTCGTAAAAAAGAAAAAAGGAAGGCGGAAGACAAAACCGCCGGACGGAAAAAGGAGGCGGTATGCGGATTCTTGGCGGGCTGGTGCAGCTGGTTGTTTTTGGGGCGATTGTCTTTGCTTCACTGCTTGCGGCAGGGATCATTGCCAATCGCTTGCCATTAACCGAGCCGCCGGGGGTCGTGGCTCGGCTTTTCACTTATCTCAATACGAATGTGGCCGAGACCGCCGAGGATTCTCCCTATGCGGAGTTGCGGCTGCGGCGCTATGACGCTCCGCCGGCTTTGTTGTTCGATGTGGCGCGCAGAGCCGTGCAGAACTTGAAGTGGGAAATTACCAGCCTGGATGCGGAGAAGAAAGAAATTCAGGCTGTGGTGACGACGAGAGTGTGGAAGTTTAAGGATGATGTCACGATTCAAGCTCGTCCGGCGCAACCAAACGGCAGCGTCTTATGGGTGCGTTCGGCGTCACGCGTCGGGAAAGGGGATCTTGGAGCAAACACCCGTCATATTATGGATTTGATTGGGGTAGTGAACAGCATCGTCCCGCGACAGGCGTTAGCGCCACAACAGCAGAGCGCTGAATGATGAGTTCTGAGGGCTCAGTAGTCTCTTGAGTCCGTTGAGGCTTAAGGAGGGGAAATCATGGAGAGGAAGGTTCGGTTCTATAGTGAATCTGTGCCCATGGCGGGGATTCTCTTTATGCCTGATAACCTACAGAAAGGAGAGACTCGTCCGGGCGTCATCATGTGCCATGGGTTTACCGCGGTCAAAGAAGTGTTGCTGCCGGAGGTCGCGCGGCGTCTGGCGCAGCTTGGCTACGTTGTGCTGACCTTCGATTATCGCTTTCTGGGAGAGAGTGGAGGAGAGCCGCGTCGTCAAATTATTCCTCTGTTGCAGATCGAGGACATTCGTAACGCCGTCACGTTTCTGCAGCATCAACCTGAGGTGCATGCAGATCGGATTGGCCTGCTTGGCGTCAGCCTGGGAGGAGCCAACGTCAGCTATGCGGCTGGCGTCGAGGAGCGTGTGAAAGCTACGGTAAGCGTGTGTGGCATTGGCGATTGTGGGAGGTGGATTCGTGATGCCTGTCACTTCTGGGAGTGGAGAGCGTTATTACAGCGGTTAGCTGAGGATCGGCGAGAGCGGGTTTTACACGGGCGGCTGCAGTACGTCCAGGCCAAGGAGATTGTGCCTGAGCCGGAGAGCACGACGAAACTGTTTGAACAGATTCTGCATCAATATCCGCAATGGAGTCGAGAAATCACCCTCGCCTCGGGAGAGGCGCTGATTGCTTATAAACCTGAGTTGGTTGTACACCAGATCGCCCCACGCGCGATCATGTGGCTGCATGGCGACGCCGATGAGCGGGTGTCAATGGAGGAATCCATAGCGATGTATCAGAAGGCGTGCGAACCGAAGAAGTTGGTCATCCTGTCAGGTTTGGGGCATAGCGACATCATTGCTGGTCCCGGTTTGGCGCAAAGTTTTCCGCATATAAAAGCCTGGTTCGCCGAACATCTCTAAATGTGGGATGCTGGATGATCAGTAATGCGTGGAGACACGTTGGCGGTTCTGTTTTTCTACATTCGACATTCCACGTTCCGCATTGCTAAATAAGGAGGCCCCATGAGCAAGTTTCGCGAAGAGTTTATTGAATTTTATGACATGCGCATCCACATGCTGCGTGGAGGGAAGGGGGAGCCCTTGCTCCTGCTGCACAGCGCCGGCGGCAATCCCGGCTGGCTGCAGTTTCATGACATGCTGGCGCAGCGGTACGAACTCTTTCTGCCGACTCATCCTGGATTTGGCAAATCGGCGCGCCCGCTGTGGTTCGACGCCATGGCCGATATGGTTGATTTTTATCTGGACTTTCTTGACCATATTACATGCCGTTAGGCATGACCACACGTGGAACCGCTTCGATCCTCACAGAGGGGTCGACCGCGAAGAAACGCAAACCGGTCTTCCAGATGTCGATTGATGATTTACAGGAAGCCGGCGGCTTTGTGGTCGGGACGCCCAAGACCGTTGTGCAACGGCTCAAAGAGATCGTGAAACGTCTTGGGATTGGTCATGTAATTTTTGAGGCGCAGTATGGCGGTTTGCCTCACGAACTGACCATGCGCAGCATCGAACTGGTGGGGAAGGAAGTGTTGCCCGTGCTGCGCAAGGAATTGGCGTAGAGAAACCAATGCACTAAGGAGGAGCGCAGCCTGCGAGCGACGGCAGAGCCCAGGAGGCATACTGGGAGAGCCTTCCTCCTGCGCTCTGCCGCTCAGTATGCTACAGAAGGAAACCGACCAACGAGGATGGAAGAGAGGAGACCGGAATGGATTTCGCCTTAACCCCCGAGCAACAGGCATTTCGCCAAGAGATTCGCGACTTCCTGGCTAGAGAAGTAACGCCTGAGGCGAAGACTGAAGACGGGTGGATTATCGGGTTCTCGCGTGAATTTTCGCGCAAGCTGGGTGAGCGTGGATGGATTGGGCTCACGTGGCCCAAGTACTACGGCGGCCAGGAACGTAGCTATCTGGACCGTGTGATCTTGACCGAAGAATTACTACGCGCTGGCGCGCCTGTGGCCGCACATTGGCTTGGCGATCGGCAGGTTGGTCCGGCGCTCCTCGCCTATGGCAGCGAGGAGCAGAAAGCGGAGATTCTTCCCCGCGTCACCAAAGGGGAAATTGTCTTCTGTTTGGGGATGAGTGAGCCGGGTGCGGGATCAGATCTCGCTTCGTTGCGGACGAAGGCGGTGGAGGAGGGGGATCACTTCGTGATTACCGGCCAGAAGATCTGGACAAGCTTTGCTCATGTGGCGGATTACGCCTATCTGGTGGCGCGCACGGATCCGCACGCGCCGAAGCATAAGGGCATCAGCGAGTTCCTGGTGGATATGAAAACGCCTGGCGTCACGGTGCGTCCGTTGGTCGATATTACTGGGGAGCATCATTTCAACGAAGCGTTTTTTGATAACGTTCGGATCGAGAAAAAATGGCTCATCGGCGAGAAGAACCGTGGGTGGTATCAGATTGCTTCGCAGCTTGACTATGAACGCAGCGGCATTGAACGACTGCTGAGCAATTACTCGCTGTTTCGCGACGCGTTGCGCTACGCCCAAGAACACGGCCTGACGAGAGATCCGCTTGTGCGTAACCAGCTCGCACAGATGCAGATTGAACTCGAAATGGGCCGCTTCCTTGTTTACAAAGTTGCCTGGCTGTTGAGTAAAGGCGTAGTGCCGAACTATGAAGCCGCGCTGGCGAAGTGTTTCTGTACCGAAGTGGAGCAGCGCATTGCACAGACGGTAAGCACCCTCCTTGGCGATTATGCCGTGCTCCTGCCCGGATCGCCGGCAGCCCGACTGGCGGGACGCGCCGCGCGTCAGTATCTCTACGCGCCGGCATACACCATTCAAGGCGGTACGAGTAATATCTTGCGCAATATTATGGCGATTCGCGGGTTAGGGTTGCAGGCGGGATAGCGGTAGCGATCAGCGGTCAGCCAGACAAGGACATACTCTATGCTGCTCGCAAATAAAGTTGCATTGATTACCGGCTCCGTCCGCGGCACGGGCGCGGGCATTGCCCGCGTCTTTGCCCAGGCAGGAGCGGCGATTGTCCTGAATCAGGTGGAAAATGAGGGCGATCCGCGACGCGTGCTTGCAGATATTCAGGCGCTCGGAGGCCGCGCCATTTGCATCAACGCCGATATTACTGATGAACTCCAGGTTTGCGACCTGGTGCAACAAGCGGAAGCGGCGTTTGGCAAAGTAGACATTTTAGTGAGCAACTACGCCGCCTCGATACCTCGCAAGAGTTTCGTTGACACGACGTGGGCGGACTGGCAAGCGCAGCTTGACGCCACGCTCAAGGCCGCGGTTCTGTGCGCCCAGGCTGTGTTGCCCGGCATGAAGGCGCGGCGGTGGGGGCGCATTATCAGCATCAACACTATCGGCATTCATCAGCCAGCGCCGCACTATCATGGTTATACGGCGGCGAAGACCGCGATGCTAGGGTTTACACGCACTCTCGCGGTCGAGGTCGGGCCGTTTAACATCACCGTCAACATTGTCTCTCCTGGACTCACGTTGACGGAAGAAGTGAAAGCCATATTGACGCCGGAGTTGCAGGCGAAGCATGAGCAGCAAGTGCCGTTACGCCGCACCGGGACGGTAGAAGACACCGCTAATGCCGCGCTTTTTTTTGCGTCCGAGCTAGGCAGTTTTGTGACAGGACACTACCTGCCCGTGTGTGGCGGGCAGGTGCTTGAGTAACGTAAGACGTAGAACGCCTAATATGCCGCGGTTTTGGGAGGCGCGGCCGCCGTAATTGTCTCGCGGTAGACGAGAATCTCAACGCGGCGGTTTTTCTCTCGACCCGCCGCCGTGTCATTTTTCGCGATAGGAGCGCTGGAGCCATAGGACATCGTACTCACGTGAATAGGGTCGATGCCCCGCTGCGAAATTAAGTACCTTGCCACCGCTGCCGCCCGCCGCTGCCCAAGCGTATAGTTGCGCGACTCGGACCCCGTATTATCCGTGTGCCCAGCCACAAGAAAAACGACGTCATCCGTGCGATCTAAATCACTCAGGAAGCCATCAATTTGATGGCGCGCCTCTGGGGTAAGATTGTCCGAACCTGGAGTAAACGTTGCACCATCCTTGAGGCTCAGCACGAAACGGCGTTGCAACTGTAAGTGATCGAAATTGGCTAACGCCTTATCTGCTTTTGCCTCTACTTGCGTCAACCGGCCTTCGGCGTCGTTCATGCGTCCTTCCACGCCGCTCAGACGCGAGTCTAAGGGGGACAGCTGCTCAGTCACCCACCCTCGGGTAGCAAGACACCCGGGTAGACTGCAGAGCAATGACGCCCCAAGGCCATAAACCATAACCCTTTTCATCATTCGGTTCTGTAACACAACAACACCTCCTTCTTGAAGATCTGCATCCACAATCCCACGCTCTCTATCAACAATAGGCGCGTATAATTCATAGACAAGGGGCCGTTGTAGCCAACAAAGAAATGGGGTTGTGGAAGAGGCAGTCACTCTTGGTGAGTTTCCGGCGAAGAACAAAGATGGAGCTGCCGGACTTTCGTTGCTGCTGTCTGCGTCTTACAGCGGTTTTCACTCGTGTGCGACCTTTTCTCTCGTAGGGGCGAAGCCTGTCTTCGCTCTGGGCGGCTTGGGCGATCCCCAGGATCGCCCCTACATCGCACGCATAAAACTGCAAATCGCTATAAGTCAGACAAACTCCGGGAGAGTGATTGAGCGTCCGATAATTTTTCTTCGGTTTGTTATTGGGGTGCGGCTAGGAAAATGCTTCGCGAGCAGGTAGCTTGAGAGGAAATGAAGAAGAGGGGAGAAGCTATGCCACGTCGGGCAATTGCACTGTTTACGCCAAGCATTAAGGACATGATGGATATTGCTGCGCTGGCGGATGATGCAGGGTTCGATTCAGTCTGGAACGGAGAGTTTTTCAACCGTAATGGCTTAGTGACGCTGGCGGCGGTGGCGCTAAGCACAAGGCGGGCGAAAATCGCTACGGGCATTGCCTATGCCTATATGCGTAACCCCGTGCTGAACGCCGCCGGCGCCATGGATATCGATGAGATCTCCAACGGACGGCTCATTCTTGGGTTAGGCAGCGGCACCAAGTCTATGAATGAAGGGTGGTATGGTCAACCCTTTGAGCCGCGTTCCGCCGCGAAGATGAAAGAGTGCGTCGCCTTGATCCGCAAAATTTGGGCGTCGCATAAAGGCATGGGCGTGCGTTTCGAAGGTGAGTTTTATCGGATAAACATTCCCGCCTTTGTCCGCCCGCGCGCTGTGCGGGAGCGCATCCCTATTTACCTGGCGGCTGTACAAAAAGGCATGCTGCGCACGGTGGGGGAGACCGCTGATGGGCTAGTGGGTCATCCCCTCTACAGCCGCCGCTATCTCGCAGAGTTTATCAAACCAAACGTAGAGCTCGGCGTCAAACGAGTGGGACGAAGTTTAAAAGATATTGATTTTACCACCTTGCTGATTACCTCGATTAGTCACGACCGCCACCAGGCGATTCAAGAGGCGAAAAATCAGATTGCCTTTTATGCTTCGGTGAAATCGTACGAGGGCGTTCTCAACCTGCATGGGTGGGAACGGCAAAAGCTGGCGATCTGGGAGCATTTTAAGACCTTCAACTTGCCAGAGATGGCGGCGGCGGTGACGGATGACATGGTTGAACAAATCGCTATTGCCGGCACGCCAGACGAATGCCGCGACCAGCTCAGGAAGTGGGACGGGCTGATTGACCTGCCGATTCTCTACACCCCAACCGCCGGCATTTCCGCGGAGCGCGTGATGGAGAATCATAGACTCATCGTCGAAACGTTTGCGCAATAATGATGATCGACCCCCTCATTTTTGATGAGGAAGGGTCGTTTTTGATAGCGAAACGAGAGGGGATCGGGGACAGCGCGAATTCCTTGGCCGCCGGGGCCTTGCCTACAATCGTGAGTTCCCCGACATATACACAAGCAAAACTCATCCGGGCTGATGTAATGGTTGAGAATTTTTCACGCCTCGATATGGATAAATTTTAAAGGAATTTATTGATTTCTATTTTTCTTTGTTTTTCTGGTTGCTTACTGTAATTGTCCTCATAATTTCTAAGCCTTTTTTTTCATCGTCTGTCTGCTGCGGCGGTCCGCCGAGCGAATGAATATAGTAGGCGATGTTCCAGAGATCTTGCTCTTCAAGCACAAACTGATAGGGCGGCATAGACGTGCCGTCGAACCCGGTCAATATGGTGCGCGCGATATCGCTCGGCGTCGGTCCGCTCTTGAGCGGTCGCCTGGTCAGGTCTGCCGGTTTGATCGCCAGGTCTTTCGCTAGGATTCCATCGCCTTTGCCCTCGAGACCATGGCACTGGTGACATTGAGCTTTTTGGTATGCAGCCTTTCCTTCAGCCATGCGTTCTGGTGAGGGAGGAGGCGCGGATGGAAGAGGAATGGGCTTGTCAGGCTGCGCGCGCGCAAATTTGGGCGAAAAGGTTTTGATGTATGTAACAACGGCGCGAATCTCGTCATCTGTAAGCACCGTCTGCGGCAACATCGCCGTGCCTGGAAGACCAAACTTGATGCTTCGCGCGAGGTCGTCATCGGTGGGTAAAGAGCCGGAGGGGGTTGATTTGATCTTGTACTCGCCTTTGGTGAAGTCTCTTGGTCTGGTTTGGAACAACGGGGCTGCAGCGCCTTGACCGTTACCGTTGACGCCGTGACAGATGGCGCAGTGGGTGTCGTAGAGTATCCGGCCAGGATTTATGCAATCTCCCTCCTTGGCGCTTGCGTGAGCCAGGAGGGCGCTATACAGCAACAAAAATAGAAAATGCTTAAAAAAATCGCGGCGCACGTTACGGCAAGACAATGAGCTGTCCCTGCACATGGGCGGGATGCAGCTGGCAATCAATTGTGAAGATGCCTTCCTTATCCGCGGTAAATTCCACGGTTTCTGCTTGTCCGCCCTGTACGACCTTTTCGACCTTGAAGTCGACAATGCGATAGCCGTGTTCTTGTTCGGTTTTATTAATCAACTTGAGCTTTACCGTATCGCCTTTTTTCACCGTGATTGTGGTTGGCTCCCAAATCTTCACAGCTTGTGGAGTTTCTATATTCACCACGGTCAGTTCTCTCGTTCCTGCTGAAGCAGTTGTCGGCGTGAGCATAAGGAGGAAAAACACTACTCTCCAGATACCGAGACATGGCCGCCGCTTCTGTTGCATAACTTCGCCTCCCGTCTCGCGGACCTAGCTGAAAGCGAGGAAAGTGTCAAGGTTTTCGCTGTGCGAAGCGTTCTCGTTCTACATCCAGTTCAGACTTAATAGAGAGGCGGTGGAGCGCGTCATTCGCCTCTTCCAGGGAATGCGCGCCCGCAACGGCTCTTGCCGGGCGCGCCACCATATTGAACACGGCGCTCGGCGTTAAATAGAATGTCAGCGTCGTGAGCGGGGTGAGTTTGACGCGACGCTCATCATAGCGAATGCTACCGCTCCCCCACGCGCCCCGTGCGCAACGGAGCGGAACGGCGCTGGCCTCAGTTGGCACTTTTTCAATGACATCTTCTAGCTCGCTCACCACTTGCGGAGTTAAGGCCCAGGCGCCGAGCAATCCTCCGGCCGCCGCGACTTTCGCTAAGGCATGTTCAATTTCATCTACCGTCAGTTCGCCGTCACTGCCATAACCAAAGACGCCCCAAAGCGTATTGTAGCCCTTCTTTTCCAGTTCGACGAACGTCGCCAGCATGACTGCATCCGCAAGAGGGCTGCGTAAACCAGGTTCATTACCGTAAGCCAGAGAATCGCCTCCAACATCAATCCCAACAAGAAGATCTACGCCGAGGGCTGCGATCGCCGCTTCCAGGCCGGACAACGCTCCCACGACGCCGCCACTGATATCGATATGCACGACCTCCCAACCATAGAGCGCCGCCATCTCCGTTTCCGTAAAACGCACCTGATCGTGAGTATGGGTGTGGCCGTTTACAGTCCAGGCATGTTGGTTGAAAATTCTGCCGACCTGCTCGATCTCGATGAGCGAACGCGGGCCGGGTGTAGGATCATAGACAAACCGCTCCCAGGGTAAGCCGCCAAGGTGAAACTGGAGTCCGCAAAATTCAAGAAACCGGGCAGTGGCTAAAGCGCCCACCACGTCGCCGCCGCCGCCCACGCCAAGAACCAGCGCGCGTGTACTTGCGCGAATAACTTGTTCAAGCGACATGAGAGCATTATACCGTGAAAACGTTTCCCGTGAAACAAGTGCAAGTTGCGGATGAAATATTTATATAATTGAAGTGTTTCTTTTCTTTTGTTTGAATTATTTTGTAATGTTGTCTGGTTGAAACAATAATTGAAAGTGTAATCAGTCTTTAATGTAGACGAGGGTGCCGACAGGCGCGAGCCGGTAGAGTTCCTGCACGTCTTTATTCAGGAGGGAGATGCAGCCCAGCGTCCAGTTGATTCTGGCGCGATTGAACGCTTCATTATCAGTGCCATGGATGCCAATGGCGCCGCCTAATCCGGCATACCCATCGGCGCGCTTGGGCACTTTGCCGTCAGTAACGTTTTTGCGGTACAGCAGCCGGTCGTTCTCGTTGGGATAATCTAGGCGCATGAATCGACTCCAACGGTTGTGCAGACCCTTATCGATGATCATATAGAGACCACTGGGCGTGCGCTGGTCTCCTTCATGAATCTTCTTTCCTGGTTTGCGACCAAAGACCGCTGGGTAGGTTTTTAGCAAACGCCCATATTGGTAGAGGTTGAGCGTCCCACAGGTTTTGTCCACCACCACCATCACACGCTCTTCGCTCGCCCAGGCCAGCACGGCGTCTGAATCAGTGCGATGAGGGAGAGGCGTCACAACTGGAGGAGTTTCTGCGATTGGGGGAAAGGATGGTGGAGTTTTTCCTGCGCATCCCGCCAGCCCCACCACTCCACATACGATAAGAACAACAACACAACGGAACATCTGCTGCACGAAACCTTCCTATTAAAGAAAAAAAGCGAGAGGTGCAACGCCCCGCCAAGTACGTAACCAGAATGTCGGCGTTTAGGACTATGGGACAAAACTCTCAGCGGATGGCATGCAGTCCAGGCGCCATGGCGAGCCCTTCGCCAAGCCTGTCCTGAGCCCTTCGGCTTCGCTGCGCTACGCTCAGGATGCACTCCGCGAAGCAATCTCTGACCCGAGGTGGCTTCGCCGCCGACCGTTCCTCGCGATAACACTATTCCCTTTTTTGCTCCTCTAGGCCGCCAGGGGTTTGTCCCTCGATCCTGAGAGCAAAAACCCTCCATGCAGGGCGCCTCGCCCCTACAGCTTGGAGGAAATGCTCAGAAAACTGCTATGTGTACTACATCTGCGGCCTTGCTCATCCAGGGCGAAGCAGATTAAGATTCCGACTGTGGTGAAAGAAGCTGCTATTGGTATTTTCGACTCTGGTGTGGGTGGGTTGACGGTCTTGCAACAGATTGCACGCCTGCTGCCGCGCGAGCTGCTCGTGTATCTTGGCGATACCGCTCGCTATCCCTATGGGTCCAAGTCTGCTGCAGTTGTGACGCAGTATGCTTGTGAGAATACAGACTTTCTGATGGAGCGTGGTCTTAAAATGCTCGTAGTGGCGTGTAACACGGCTTCAGCCGTCGCGCTGCCGACGTTGCGTGAGCGGTACGCTGTCCCGGTCATTGGTGTGATTGAACCAGGAGCACGGGCTGCTCTTCGTTCCAGTAAGAATGGCCGTATTGGCGTCATTGGCACGCAGGCGACCATCGCCAGCGGCGCTTACACGCAGGCGCTGCGTATGCTTGACCCCGCGGTGGAAGTCTATACGCGCGCCTGTCCCTTGTTTGTGCCGTTGGTTGAAGAGGGGTGGGTGGATAATGAGGTAGCGCGCGCCACGGTCGCGGTCTATTTGGGCAGTCTTAAGCACAGTGGAGTCGATACCTTGATTTTGGGCTGTACGCATTATCCTCTGCTCAAGAAGGCGATCGCGGCGTTTCTCGGTTCTGAAGTATGCCTCGTAGACTCGGCTGAGCAAACCGCGCAGGTCGTACGCGAGACGCTGCTCAAGAGCGGTCTTGCTCGTCGTAAGGGCACCGGCCGTGCGAGCTTTTTTGTGACCGATGAACCTGACCGGTTTGTGAAAGTCGGCGCGCGCTTTTTAGGGCAGCAGGTGGAGTCTGCGGTGCGGGTGGAGAGCCGTCTGTGGTCGCCGCCGGCGGAGGTGCGCCGCGTGGGCGCCTGAACGCTGGTCACCAATACCAATTTCATGCAGACATGGTACAATAGGGCGTGATTTCCCATCAGTAAAATTCTTTCCTTTCCAAGGACATAGGTGAACGTGCGATGTTAACTGCCTTGCTCCACAAGGTATTCGGCAGCAAGAACGACCGAGAATTAAAAAAGCTGCGCCCTATTGTGGCAAAAATTAACAGTCTTGAACCAGAGCTGTCGCAGCTCAGCATGGATGAGTTGCGCGCGAAGACTGAACAGTTCAAAGGACGTATTCACGAGGCGACACAAGCGTTGCGCTCCCGTTTCGAAGCTGCACGATCTGAGGCGCAACGCGATGACTTACGTGGTGAAGAAAGCCGCGAGGAGCGTGATCACCTCAAGGAGGAAGCCGAGCACTGTGAGAAGGACTTACGTCAGGCCGAAGCCGAAATTCTTGAGGAGATCCTGCCTGAGGCCTTTGCCGTCGTAAGGGAAACGTCGCGACGTGTCACTGGCATGCGCCACTTCGACTGCCAGATGCTCGGCGGCATTGTGCTCCATCAAGGGAAGATCGCTGAGATGAAAACCGGCGAGGGCAAAACCTTGGTGGCGACCTTGCCGGTCTATCTTAACGCCCTCCTCGGGCGCGGCGTGCACGTCGTCACGGTCAATGATTATCTGGCCCGTCGTGACGTGCAGTGGATGGGGCCTATCTATCACGCGCTTGGCCTCTCGGTCGCTTCAATCGTGCACGACGCAAGTTTTCTGTTTGATCCGACTTACATCGTCAAGGATTATCGCTACCTGAATCTGCGCCCGATTGGTCGGAAGGATGCATATAACGCGGACATCACGTACGGAACGAATAACGAGTTCGGTTTCGATTACCTGCGCGACAATATGAAGTTCAGCCTCGACGATTATGTGCAGCGCGAGTTGCAGTTCGCCATCGTCGATGAGGTGGATAATATTTTGATTGACGAAGCGCGCACGCCGCTTATTATCTCTGGACCGGCGGAAGAATCGACCGATAAATATTACGCCATCGACCGTGTCATTCCACGGCTGCAAAAGGATGCGGATTTTACCGTCGACGAGAAGCTCCGCACGGTCACCTTGACTGAGGATGGCGTCGCCAAGGTCGAGCGTATTCTTGGCGTCAAGAATCTCTACGATCCATCCGAGATTAACACCCTGCATCACGTGAATCAGGCGCTCAAAGCGCACGCTATTTTTAAGCGCGATGTGGATTATGTGGTGAAAGACGGCGAGGTCATTATCGTCGATGAATTCACCGGACGGTTAATGCCTGGTCGCCGCTGGTCCGATGGCCTGCACCAGGCCGTGGAGGCAAAAGAAAAAGTCCGCATTCGCGAGGAAAACCAAACCCTGGCCACCGTCACGATTCAAAACTACTTCCGCATGTACAAGAAACTCAGCGGTATGACCGGGACGGCGGACACCGAGGCGGTAGAGTTCAAAAAGATTTATTCGCTCGATGTTGTGGTGATTCCGCCGAACAAGCCGATGGCGCGGAAGGATTATCCCGATGTGGTGTACAAGAGCGAGCGGGAAAAATTCAATGCTGTCATTGAGGATATTGCGGAATGCAATGAACGTGGGCAGCCAGTGCTTGTCGGCACGGTGTCCGTTGAAAAGTCCGAACATCTCAGCAAGCTGTTGAAGCGTAAGGGCATCAAGCACAGCGTGCTCAATGCCGTGAATCATGAGGCTGAAGCGAACATTATTGCTCAAGCTGGGCGGTTTGGCGCGGTGACAATCGCCACTAACATGGCTGGCCGCGGCACGGATATTTTGCTGGGCGGTAACCCGGAATTTCTGGCGCGCGCGGAAATCGAGAAGCAGTGGCTGAACAGTAAAGTGAGCGCCGCCTCGCCGGCGCAGGTTGGCAAGAGTTACGAGGAGAGTCTAGAGGAATTGCGTGCGGAATATAACGAGGCAGTAAGTCGGGCGCGACAAAAGTACGAGAAGGAGTGGTTGCCCTCTGAGGAAGCACGGAACGCGGCGTTGAAGCGCATGACGGAAACCTACCGTCCATTTCTGCATGCATCCTGGCAAAAGGCGCGAGCGGATTTCGAGCGCGCCGCGGAGCAGATCGAGTCAGCGAATGGGCGTGCAGGCGATCCCGTGCTGTGGCAGGAGTACGTCCAGGCGTGCGCCGCATACGATCATGCTTTGACCGAATATGATAAGGTGATTGGTCCGGCGCTTACCGAGGATCGGCAATATGAGTATGAGGCGGTGCGCTCGGAGTATGCTGCTGTATGCGCCAGCGGCGAGGTCGCGGCGCAGGCGGAACAGATTGAAACCCTGCGGAGCCGATATGAACGAGTGTTGAGTGACTATGATCGGGCTATTGCTCGTATTGCCGAAGGCGTCATCAGTGGGAACGGCGCGGTGGAGCAAATCTATCAAGAGGCCCGGCAGGCGTATGAAGAAGCCGTGGCGGCGTACGAAGAGGCCGAGCGTGCGTACGAGGAGAAACACAAACCCTATGAAGAAGCCGTGGCGGCGGCGGAGCGCGCCTATGAGGAAAAACGCCGGGAACGGGTGAAAGTTGTCGAAGAGGTGCGCGAGCAGTTTGAGAAAGCGCCAGACCTGTACAAGCAGCAGTTTGACGAGGTGCTGGAGAAGTACAGGAAAATCTGTGCTGAAGAACGGGAAAAGGTCGTGGCCGCTGGCGGTCTGCATATTCTTGGTACTGAGCGTCATGAGGCGCGGCGCATTGATAACCAATTGCGCGGGCGCGCTGGGCGGCAAGGCGATCCTGGCACGTCGCGGTTCTATCTATCGCTCGAAGACGATTTACTGCGCATCTTTGGCGCCGAGCGCGTGCAGAAGATTATGGAACGGCTCGGCATGGAGGAAGGCGAACCGATTGAACATGGTTTAGTCACGCGGGCCATTGAAAACGCGCAGAAACGCGTGGAGGCCCATAATTTTGACATTCGCAAACATCTTCTTGAGTACGACGATGTCATGAATAAACAACGCGAGATCATCTACCAGCAGCGCCGGAGTTTTCTCGCTGGAGAGAATCTCAAAAACGAAGTCTTGGAGATGATCGACGCGTTAGTGGAAGACACTGTCGCCTCGTTCGCTAATAAAGAGATTTTTCCAGAGGAGTGGGATTGGAAGGGATTGGACGATGCTCTGTTCCGCCAGTTTAATCTGCATCTGACGTTGAGCGAGGAGGAACATAAAGACTTTACGCCGGAGTCGCTGGAAGATTTTGTTAAAGACAAAGTAAAAGCGGCCTACGAGGCGCGAGAACAGACGTTTACGCCGCCGGTCCTGCGGTATCTGGAAAAAGTCATTCTGCTGCAGACGATTGATAGTCTGTGGAAAGATCACCTGCTCTCCATGGATCACCTCAAGGAGGGCATTGGGTTGCGCGGCTACGGGCAAAAGAACCCGTTGCAGGAATATCAGAAAGAAGCCTTCGCCATGTTTGAAGAGTTGATGCAGCGGATGCAAGAAGACGTGGTGGAAAAGCTCTTCACCGTGCAAATTGCCCGTCAAGAGGACGCCCGGCGCATTGAACAGCCGCGTCAGGCGCCGCAGCGTCAGATGCTGGTGAGCCATGGCGGCGCCGTGGCGTCGCAACCAAAAGCGCCGTCGCCGCGGCGCGGTATGCCGAAGGTCGGACGGAATGAGCTCTGTCCGTGCGGCAGCGGCAAAAAGTATAAAAAGTGTCACGGTGCGTAAACAGTGCTGAGCGCCGAGTGCTGAGTGATGAGTTGAGGAGGAGGCATGCGGGTGCGAGTCGAGAAGCGACCGGTGATTGTTCCCGGGTTTCGGTTTGCCGGTGTGGCGTGTGGTATTAAACCGAGCGGTAAGAAAGATGTTGCGCTCATTGTTTCTGAGGTTCCGGGAACCGCTGCCGCGGCGTTCACGACCAATAACGCGCCTGGCGCTCCCGTTGTGCTTGGGCGGGAACGGCTCAAAGCCGGACGCTTGCAGGCGATTGTTGTCAACAGCGGGATTGCCAATGTCGCCACCGGACAGGCCGGCTTGCGTCTCGCAAAAGAAACCTGCGCTGTGGTGGGGCAAGCGCTCGGAATCGACGAAACGCTCGTTCTTCCATCTTCCACTGGTAAGATCGGCGTGTTGCCGCCGTGGGACAAGTTGCGACCCGGCGTCCTGGCGGCGTGTCAGGCGTTGTCCCCGCGCGGGTTCTGGCAGGCGCTGGCCGGCATGATGACGACTGATGCGTTTCCCAAAGCCGCGACCCGTCAAGTCGAGATCGGCGGGAAAACCGTCACAATCGCTGGGATGGCGAAAGGGGCGGGGATGATCAACCCCAACATGGCGACAATGCTGTGCTATGTGCTGACCGATGCGCGTGTCGAGCGCGCCGCCCTCAGGAAGGCGCTGAGCAGCGCGTTGGTTGATACGTTTAATGCCGTATCCGTCGATGGCGACACTAGCACGAGCGACACGGTGGTGTTGTTAGCCAATGGCATGGCGGACAATCGTGAGATTCGCTCGTCTGGCCGTGATTTTCTGACTTTTCAGAACACTGTCGAAGAAATTCTTCGAGATTTATCCCGCTTAGTGGTGAAAGACGGCGAAGGGGCGACGCGCGTAGTGGACATCTTCGTGCGTGGAGCGCGGCATGCGGCTGACGCGCGGAAAGTCGCCCGCGCCGTAGCGTATTCTCCGTTAGTGAAAACCGCTTTCTATGGGGGAGACCCTAATTGGGGGCGAATTGTCTGCGCTGTGGGATACTCGGGCGCGGCGCTTAATCTTGACCGATTAGACATTTTTATCGGCGATGTGCCGATCGGCCGCAACGGCGTGAGCACAGGAGTCAGGCATGAGAAGCAGGCCGCTGCGGTGATGCGCGCGCCGGAATTTTCTTTGACTATCGATCTGCATCTCGGCGGCGGCGCGGCGCATGTGATCACGTCTGATTTGACGGTAGGCTACGTGCGGTTTAATTCGTCGTATTCAACGTGATAGCTGGTGGACCCCTCGTCTCTTCTCCGCACTCAGAAGCGGTCCGTGCGCCACTCTCCGCTGTGCCAGTGATGATCAGACTTGGTTAGTAGAACCTCAGACTTGGCCTTGACGCGCTCCCTCTTCAGTCTTTGCTGCATACAACAGCGCCCTTTCACAGGTCGGTCAGCGTGGACAGCGCGCGTGTGGCTTGCTCTCCGCTTGCAGGGGGTGGCTATCCTTGACTTTTTTGCGTTCGGCTTTCCTGCTTTGGTACAATAAAAAAGCTGCATAGCCGTGCTGGTTAAGCGCTCACGTGAGTTCGCTGATAACTGTAAACGACGAGAGTGGGCGTGATTCAGGCTGTAACCTGTTGATGCAGCAACTGGGTCTCTGCGACCGGTGGGAGCGATGGGACTGACAGTAGCATTTGGGAAATGGAGAATCATGGGCTGGCAAGCAGGAAATCTCGACTGCAACGGATTGCGGGTGATGATGCGTCGTCGTCTCTGGCTCGCGATAATGACGGGGAGCATCGTGTTTGCAATGGTCGCAAGCCTGGCGTTGTTCTTGCCACATGTGTATACCGCAAGCGCGACGTTGTCGCATGAAGGCTGGGCCCTACCCGCTGCTGGTATGCGTGCTTCCGGAGCTATGCCTGCGGCGACGCGTCTCGGCGCAATCACTCAGGAGGTATTGAATCCTGTCCGTCTTGGCAAGTTAGTGAAAGACTTTGACTTGGACCAGGGTCAGTCTACAAGACCACTCGATGAGGTGATCGATGGCGTTCGCAACGCTATCAGTCTTGATGTCCTCGAGGACGGGCGCGAGGGAGCCATGATGTTTCGGGTGAGTTTCACAGGAGCTGATCCACAAAAAGTCAGGGACATCGCCAATACACTCGCGTCTTTCTACGTCGAGCGGAATGTCGCCCTGCGCGAGCGGCAACCGTCTGGCGCTGCTTCCGAGCTCCAGGCCGAGATTGCACAACTGAAGAAACGGCTCGAGGCGCAAGAAAAAGAGCAGCAAAAATACAAAGAGCGATACAAGGACGAGCTGCCGGCGCAACTGGACGCGAATACCCAAGCCGTGGAGCGGTTACACGACAGGCTCCAAGCGTTGAATGAGGAAATCGCGCGCCAAAAAGACCGGCGTGCTGTGCCGGCGAGTCCGTTGGCGCACGCCGAGACGGCGCCAAACAATGGCGCGAACACCCTTGATTTACTGAACAACCAAGCAATGAAACTTCGGCAACAATTAGCCGAGCTGCAGAGCCGTTACCCCGCTCAGTATCCTGACGTGGAGCAAACAAAACGAGAACTGGCCACGCTGGAGGAGCGGATACGGTTACGTTCGCGCAAGGCTGGAAGGAAGAACAATGGCAAGTGGGGCGTTGCTGCGCATGCCGGTTCGGGCTTCCAGGTTCCTGCGCAAGAAATTAATCCTGAGCTCGGGCGCCTCGAGGCCGAACGCAAAAAGGTGCAGCAACAATTGGCAACCTACCAACAACGGATTAATAACACGCCGAAGCGAGAACTGGAGCTGCAGGCCTTGACGCGCCAGTATGCGGCCTTGCAGGAACAATATGCTTCGCTCATCGCGCGTCAAGAACAAATACAGCTGACGAGCCGACCGCCTGGCGGGCAGTTCCAGGTGCTCGCTCCTGCAACGTCTCCGAGCTCTCCTCTAGGTCCACGGCGGCTGCAGTTGTTGTTCGTTGGCCTGGTATTGGCAGTAGGAGCGGCGCTCGGCAGTGTGACGATCTGGGAGAAATTCATCGATACCTCTTTCCATAGTGCGGCGGAGTTAGCAGCCGTGACCAAATTCCCCGTCTTGGTCACGATTCCACGTATTGCCGTGACCGGTGAGTCGGGCCCGTGGTGGAGCCGTGGGCAGGCAGTCTACCTTGTCTCTCTTATTGCGCTCCTGTGTGTCGTGACCAGCGCCGTACGCTACCTTGCCGTCAATAACACCCAGCTAGCGATGAAATTTTCCAGCAAACCGGTGAGTGCAAGGAAATGATCAAGCACGGAGGTGGTGCGAGGCTATCGTGACCGGGGATGAGGTTAAGGAGCGTATGAAGAAGGCGACAAAACTCTTTGGCTACCTGAGAAAAGAGACGAAGGAGATTGAGCGCAATCCCGTCAGCGTCAAAAAGGTGCGCGACTTCGTGACGCGCTACTCGCGTGACGATGACTTCTCGTTTGCCGGATCCTACGAAAAAGAGGCGGCGCTGCCGTCTACCGCGCTTGCCTTCTCCTCAGCGTCTGAAGAGCAAGCGCGTGCTCAAACGAAGAGAACGAGAGGGCGGGGAAGCGCCTTAAGTTTTGCGGGCAGAACCTCGGCTGAACCTGCTGCTGAAGACCGAGAGGAGGGCGATGCTCCAGGTTCACTGACCTCTGGCAATGAATTCCCGATCATTGAGTTTCCCCCACCACAGCGTCGCCCAGGAAATGGCGGCGCCGCCAACAGAAGTGATGCAGCGAACCGTTTCCGACGCGTATCTGCTGAGGCAGTGCGAGAGGGCGAGAATGTGGCTGGTGATCTCGACATAGCGGGCGAGCTGCCAGTGATCGAACCACTCGCCGATGTGGCAGGACCGCCAGCAGAGGGTGCGGCGGCACCGAGCGCTGCTTTCGGCGTGTCTGAAAACAAATTCTCTTTCACGACAGGGCAGGGCAAGGAGTTTCGCATTATTGATAATGAGGTTCCCGACACTGAAGAACCGGCATCGGCATCCGCAGCCGTCTCTGACCCGTTGGTTGCTCCTACAGAAGCCCTGGTTGCACTCGAACTCTCTGGCGCCGCCCAGGCCGAATCTGAGTTGAACAGTCATACACTGGACGCGCCAGGCGAGCGTTGCAACCCTACGACGCCTCAGCCATCCGAACTGGAAGCGGCGCTCGCCCGGTCGCCGCGCCGGCCTGTGAAACGCTCGGTACAAGCGGCAATCCCACGACGGCGGGGAAAAATAAAGGCGGTGCAGTTGCAGGCCAGGAAAGGGCCAACGCTGCAAGCACCGGTGGGTGGTGAGTTGGCGTGTGGAGAGGAGACTGAAACAGCTGCTATCGCGCTGCGTGCGCCTCAACCGGAAAGCGCATTGCTGAACGACGCGGCCAATAGGGCTCCTTTCGCGTTGGCAAAGCTTACCGATTTAGATCCTCGGCTGGTGAGTTTCTTGGCGCCGGGTTCTTTTGAGGCGGAACAATATCGTCTCCTGCGCTCCCTCGTAGAACGGTTGCGGAGGGAGAAAGGGCGGACATGTATCGTGGCTGTGACCAGCCCAGCCGTTGGCGATGGCAAAACCACTACGGCGATTAATCTAGCTGGCGCCTTCGCCCAAGCTGCCGGCGCTCGGGTGTTGCTCGTGGACGCTAATCTTCGCCGTCCTTCTGTCCATGATCGCCTGGGTGCTGCTCCGGCAACTGCGTATGGTTTTGTCGAAGCGGTCATGCGTCCGCGGGTCAAACTTCGCGACGCGATCGTGGAGTATACGGCATTACATCTCTCCATCTTGACGGCAGGAGAGACGACGTTGACCTCGCCTGAGGTGCTGAAGTCCCCGCGCATTGGCGTCTTACTGGAAGAGGCGCGTCAGCACTTCGATTACATTATCGTGGATACGCCGCCGCTTGCGCCTTTTCCCGACTGCCGATTCATTGAGAAATGGGTGGACGGCTTCTTTGTTGTTGTAGCGGCGCATAAGACGTCACGGAAGCTCGTACAGGAGGCGCTGGCGGTCATTGGCGAGAAAAAAATCCTGGGACTGGTATTTAACGGCGATGATCCGCCGCTGTCTGGATATGATAAGTATTATGGGCATTATCCCTACAATGCCGCTAGCGGAAGTTAGAGGGAGAGATGCGGCGCTGCAATCCTGACGCGGCGTGAAGATGCTGAGTTGCAGGGGGCTATGACAGTGCAGCGCAGCCTGGGTTGGGGCTGATGCGCAGATTCCTTTCCGGCTTGACTTTCGCATGATTATTGACACGATGAAAACTGGCTTGCATGGTCATGGCGTAGGAGACCAAGCCAAGAGACGATCGTCGGGGAGCCTGTAGCGCGTAGAGGAATGTCGGCGGAGACAGCGAAAGAGAGAGCGTTGGCTCTTTCT
This sequence comes from Candidatus Methylomirabilota bacterium, assembly GCA_035575235.1. Taxonomy (GTDB): domain Bacteria; phylum Desulfobacterota; class Binatia; order Bin18; family Bin18; genus SYOC01. Next base: position 5,128 of record DATLYA010000301.1, on the reverse strand, counting down.
AAGTGGAGAACCGGTTGCTCCCAGAGACGAGCAGCGGAAGATGAGTGTTCGTGAGATTCTACGCCGTTCCGTATGGCAATCAGGAGAGAAGAGGAGATTGATGTATGGTGGGATTGCGAGATCGCATCGAATCGCGCGCGGCGCGGATCGCGGTGATGGGGCAAGGCTACGTTGGCCTGCCCCTTGCGATTGAATTCGCCAAGGTCGGCTTTCGCGTCACAGGAGTGGATTTAGACGCTGAGAAGGTGGCGGCGCTCAACTGTGGCGAGTCACATATCCCCGATGTGCCGGCGGCGACGGTGCGAGAACTCGTCGCCGCCGGCCGCTACTCCGCCGCGACTGAGATGGATGTGCTAGGGGAGAGCGACGCTATTATTATTTGCGTCCCCACGCCGCTGCGAAAGGCGAAAGATCCGGATATTTCCTTTGTCCTCTCTGCGGCGACCGAAGTGCGAAAGCGTTTACGAGCCGGGCAGCTCATCGTGCTGGAAAGCACGACGTACCCGGGCACGACAGAGGAAATGTTGCTGCCCATGTTTGCCGAGAGTGGGCTGCAGGCCGGACGTGAATTCTTCCTGGCGTTCTCGCCGGAGCGTATCGATCCAGGCAACGAGCAGTTTAAAGTGAAGGATATTCCGAAGGTCGTGGGCGGCATTACGCCTGAGTGCACGCGCATGAGCGCAGCGCTGTATTCACAAATTGTGAAAAGCGTGCTCGCAGTCTCGAGCCCGACGGTCGCGGAGCTGGCGAAGCTGTATGAGAACACCTTCCGCAGCGTGAATATTGCGTTGGCGAATGAGTTCGCCCTGATGTGCCGTTATCTCGGGGCGAGCGTCTGGGAGGTGATTGAGGCGGCGGCGACGAAACCCTTTGGGTTCATGCCGTTCTCACCTGGCCCTGGCATCGGCGGTCATTGTATCCCTATTGATCCTATCTACCTGTCGTGGAAACTGCGCTTGAACGGCTACGAAGCGCGGTTCATCGCTCTCGCCGATGATATCAATCGCAGCATGCCGCATCAGGTCATTAACCTGTTGATGGATGGATTGAATGCGCGGAGAAAGTGCCTGAACGGCGCCCAGCTTCTGATCCTTGGCGTGGCGTACAAGCGCGGCGTTGGCGATCTCCGGGAATCGCCGGCGCTTGATGTCATAAAGGAATTGCAACGAAAAGGCGCCGCGCTCGTGTACGCCGACCCCTTCGTGCCCACGCTGGCGCATGAAGGGTTGGACCTGCCGCGCGTCACTCTGAGTGCAGACCTGGTGCGGCGGCAGGATGCGGTGGTTATTTTGACTGACCATCGCGAGTTCGATTACCGCATGGTAGTGGAGCAGGCGGATCTGGTGATTGATTCACGCAACGCGACCCGCGACGTCGCGGCGGCGCCTGGGCGCGTGATTAAATTGTAACATTAGTACTGTGTGAAGAAAAAACGCTTGAGCCCTTGTGGGCACGGCAGAGAAAGGATAGACAAGCATGCCGTCATTCGCGGTGCCGGTGCTCCAGTACCACGGGCTATGGACGGACCCTCGACAGTTGTGCGGACGTTCCCCGGCGGAGATGCGCTACTGGCTGACCGCTGATGACGGGTGAGCGAGCGACTGGAGGATCGCCACGCCGATTCTCCGGCAGGTGGAGTGGAAGGCGGAATTTTTTGTGACGGGGGTGTGGATTGGAACGTCGGGGTTCATGACGGGGGAGGAGGCGCGGAGCGTTGCGGCGGCGGGTATGAATATTCAGTAGCTGTATCTCCTGGCGACAGGGCTTGCGGCGCGCGGGTGGTCGGTGCAGGTGGTCTGTCTCCCCCCATTCTTGCGATGGCCGGGCAGTTTGCTGCTGCTGGCGCGCCGGCGCGCCTCATGCCGAAACGGCGACTGCTCGCTGTCGGCTTATTTGCGGCGCTTTGTCGCTTCATGGTGAGAGAGCACATCGATATCGTGCATGCCTTTTCCTCGACGGCGGAATTCTTTGGCGGAGTGGCCGCGCGCCTCTGTGGGCGCCGGCTGGTGGCGTCCAGTCGCAACTACAACCAGCAGCTGCCATGGCGTCATCGCGTGGCCAAGCGGGCCGCGTGTGCGCTGGCGGGCGCCGTAGCGGCGAATTCGCGCGCAGGCGCAGTGGCGGCGGTGCAAACCGGCCTGGTGACTGCGCCGAAGACGCACGTCATTGCGAACGGCGTATCGCTGCAACCGATCGCCATGGCGAAGCAGGCCGCGCGGGCGCAATTGGGGATGCCGCAAGACGCGCTCGTGGCGCTTTCGGTTGGACGCCTGGTCCCAGTCAAAGGGTATGACGCCACGCTTGCTCTTGCACGGCGTCTCCATCCTCGTCTGCCGCACGCCGTCTTTGTCATTGTCGGCGATGGGCCGCAGTAGCCGCTCACGCTGCGGCCCATCCAGGCGTTAGCGCTAAGGGGGTATGTCTACGTGCTCGGTGAGCGGCGTGATATCCCGATGGTGCTCGCCGCGTCCGATCTGTACCTGAACACCTCTCTCTCCGAGGGGCTGTCGAATAGTATTCTGGAAGCCATGGCCGCCGGCGTGCCGGTGGTGGCGACGGCTATCGGCGGGACGACAGAATTAATCGAGCCTGAACATACTGGGTTGCTCTTTTCTCCAGGAAACCTGGATGAAGCGGAGCAGCAGCTGGAGCGCCTCCTGTGTGACAGGCAGTTAAGAACTGCCCTCGGGAGCAATGCTCAGCAGATCGTGCGTGAGCGGTATAGCGTCGAGAGTCTGGTGTCGCGGATGGAGCAACTCTATCTTAGCCTGTACCCACCGCAGACTCGCTGGAAGTATCAGGAAGCCTGACGCCCGGCGGGGTAGGATATGAGCCGCGCTACGGCTATGGCCGTCCACCATTATCGTCCCTTCGGCAGTCCGAGCACTCGTTCCGCCAGGATATTGCGTTGAATTTCCGAGGTGCCGCCTTCGATGGAATTGGCGCGCGCGCGCAAGAATCCATACTGCCAGTAGGCGTTGGACACGGCGCGCGGCTCGCCTGCGTACAACTGGCCAGCAGGGCCTTGCAGGTCCACCGCCAGTTCTTGCATGCGTTGATTGGTCTCCGCCCACAGCAGTTTCGAAAGTGATCCTTCCGGCCCGGGGGGATTGCCGCGCAGCAGGCGGGTGAGCGCGCGGTAGTTGTTCAACTTGAGTAACTCGCAGTCAATGTACGCTTGGGCGAGTCGCTGCCGTATCTGCGGATCGGCAATGACTGGTTGGCCATGACGGATGACGCCTCGCGCTGTGGCGAGTAAATCGTCGTAGGCGCGTTGCTGCGCAAAGGTGAAGTAAAACCCCAGCCCTTGACGCTCAAACATGAGCGAAGTGATGATGACCTTCCACCCTTGATCCTTTTCGCCCAGCAAATTGACTTTTGGCACCCGCACGTCTTCGAAATACACCTCGTTAAATTCACTATCGCCCGTCATGGTGCGCAGCGGTTTAACGGTTATCCCGGGACTTTTCATATCCACCAAGAGACAGGACAGCCCCTGGTGTTTCGGCGCGTCAGGATTGGTGCGCACCAGTAACAAACACCAGTCGGCGTAGAACGCGAGGCTGGTCCACACTTTCTGGCCGGTGACTTTGAAGAAGTCGCCATCGTCCATGGCGCGGGTGCGCAGCGAGGCCAGGTCCGACCCCGAGTTCGGTTCTGAATAGCCCTGACTCCAAATCTCCTCACCGCTGAGAATCTTCGAGAGATGAGCGCGTTTTTGCGCTTCCGTGCCATGGACGATGATCGTGGGGCCCACAATCTCTAGACCCAGCACGTTGAGCAAGGTCGGCGCTTTATGCGCGGCCATCTCCTGGTCAAAGATCATGCGCTCCACCAGCGACGCGCCCCGTCCGCCGTATTCCCGCGGCCACGCGACGCCAGCCCAGCCGCCTTCGTACACCTGGCGTTGCCAGGCTTTGAGAAACGCCAGATCTTCTTGGGAAGCTTGCGGTTGGAGATGGCGCAACTCCTTGGAGGACGCTGGGACATGCACGGCCAGCCAGGCGCGCAATTCTTGCCGGAACGCTTCTTGCTGTGGAGTGAATGAGAAATCCATGATCTTCCTCCCTCTCGCATCCACTGCGGACGCTAGCCGCGCGCCGCTAGTTTCTCCTTGATTAAGTCATTGAGTATTTGCGGGTTGGCTTTGCCCTGCGTGGCGCGCATAACCTGGCCGACAAAAAATTGCAGCAACTTCTCCCGTCCAGCGCGGTATTCGGCCACTTTGTCCGGATGGGCGGTCATAACGCGATCGATCTGCGCGGCTAGCGCGTCTGCATCGCTGACCTGGGTCAAGCCTTGCTCGGCAATAATGATCTCAGGCGCTTTGCCGCTGGCGCGCATCTCTGCGAACACGGTCTTGGCGATCGTGCCGCTGATCTTCCCTTCCTGAATGAGCCGTACGAGGCCGCCGAGATGTTCAGGAGGGCAGGGCCAGGCGGTGATCAGCAAGCCGGCGTCGAGCTTCTCCTCTTTAATCACGCGGAGAATGCTCTCCATGACCCAATTGCTGACCGCCTTGGGATCGTCCGGGTAGGCGCGGACTGCGGCCTCATAATAATCCGCCACATCCTTGCGGGTGGTGAGAATTTCCGCGTCGTAGGCGGGCAAGCCATAGTCGCGCATCAGCCGCTCGCGCCGGGCGCCTGGCAGTTCTGGCAGCGTCATTTTGACTTCATCAATCCATGCCGGCTCAATCACCAGCGGCAACAGATCCGGGTCAGGGAAATAGCGGTAGTCGTGGGCGAACTCTTTACTGCGCATGAAGCGGGTCGCTTCGCGGTCGGCGTCCCACAGGCGCGTTTCCTGGACAATCGGTTCGCCCGCTCGCACCGCCTCCTGTTGCCGCGCGATCTCGTACTGCAGCGCCTTTTCCACGGCGCGAAAAGAATTGAGATTCTTGATTTCGACCTTCGTGCCGAACCTCGCGCTGCCCTGCGGGCGGATCGACACATTGGCGTCGCAGCGGAGACTGCCTTCCTCCATATTGCCGTCGCAGACCTCGAGGTACTGCAAAAGCGCCCGCAAGCGGCGCAGATAGGCGCCCGCCTCCTCGGGCGAGCGCAGATCCGGCTCGCTGACGATTTCCAACAACGGCACCCCGGCGCGATTCAGGTCCACCAGACTC
>DATLYA010000300.1:0-14319 GCA_035575235.1 Candidatus Methylomirabilota bacterium | reverse complement strand
TAGGGATCCTTTTTGATGTGTGGAGGCGCTCTCGCAAAATCCCCTCGCGCTGCGCGCGGCCCCCTTTACGAAAGGGGGCATTGGGTCCCCTCCTTTAACAAAGGAGGGCCAGGGAGGATTTTCTGCTCCACAAATCATTTAGGAAACCTATAGCAGTTAGCTCTCAATAGAGAGTAGATAGCCAAAATTTCCGCACTCCGCATTCCCCAGTCCGACTTCCTTACAGCGGGCGTAGCGCCGGCATCACCTCCGCCGCGAAGCGCGACATGGCGGCGAGCACTTTCTGGTGCGGCACGAGACCGCCGGGATTGAACCAACAGATGAGCTCGTTCATGCCCAAATCCCGGTGCAACTCTTTTATTTTCGCAATACAATCGCGCGCAGAGCCAAAAATGGCCATGCTTTCCGTGATCTTCTCAAACGTAATATTCTCCACGGCTTTCTGTACGTCTTGCAGATAGCGGTAAGATTCGTCCGCTCCTTGCGGCCGCACGCCTGCACGCACCATGGCCGATACGCTGTGGAAGTAATTGTCGAGACTGGGCTCCACCTCTCGCCGTACTTGATCAAGGTTTTCACCAGGATAGAGAAAAAACATCGTCGAGATGTCAGGCAGCGCCGGCGCCTGACGGTAGGAGGGCATCGTGCTTTCATTCCACGCCCGTCGATAGCTCGCTACCTGCTCGAACATACGCGGCAATGGATTGGTCACCGAAGCGACAAGAATCGGGTAATGCGCCTTTCCGGCAAACACTGCAGTATCCGGACTGTTCGCGGCCACGCGCAGCGGCGGATGCGGCTTCTGCAGCGGCTTTGGCGCGAGGCTCGTTTCCGGGATGTGAAAATATTTGCCGTCATGGGTAAATGAGGGCAGGGTCCAGGCTTTCTGAATGACCTCAAGCGATTCCTCAAAGCGCTCACGGCTCTCTTCTCGTGACACGTCGAAACCAGCAAAATGGAGCGGAATTGCTCCCCTACCTACGCCGAACTCCAAGCGCCCGTTGCTCAAAATATCGACCGTCGCCCCGTCTTCCGCGCTTCGTAAGGGGTGGTACAGCGGCAGCAAATTCACAGCAATGCCGAGGCGAATTTTTTTCGTGCGTTGCGCGGCCGCCGTCGCCACGATCAGCGGTGACGGCATAATCGAAAAGTGCTTAAAGAAATGTAATTCCGCCAGCCAGGCGCAATCGAACCCTAATGTATCCGCGTGCACAATCTGCTCGATGGTCTCTTGATAGCGGACAGGCTCAGACTGCGTATCCGCGCACGGCATTTGATAAAACAGGCCAAATTTCACAATGTCCCTCCTTAGTCGAGTCGGCCCTGCATCGTTCAGCAGCGGCATCCCGCTCCATTCTTCTCACAGTAGCCGCTGTCTCTCTTGAGCATGCCAACGCCTCGGCTGTCAAGCGGTGCGGCAGGTTGGATCACGAGCTTGTTCAGCTCCCTTGACTTGGGGTATAGTCCCGGAGCCGGTTATATGTCTCATAAGGAGGGACTCGTATGGCAAATCAGGCTGACCTGGAAAAAGGTCTTGATATTCGCAAAAAACTTACCGGAAAACGGTACACCGCCGCCAAGACGGCGCTCGCCGAGCTGGCGCCGGATCTTGAGGATATACTGAATGAGGTCGTCTTTGGCCGGATATGGACGCGTCCGGGCCTGGAGCTCAAGATGCGCAGCGCCATTACCATCGCCGCTCTCACCGCGATGCAACGACTTCCTCAACTGAAAGGTCATATCGCGAACGGCCTCAATGCGGGACTGAGCAAGCAAGAGATTATTGAGATCCTCATGCACATGGCGTTCTATGCCGGCGTACCCACGGCAGTGAACGCCTTTCAACTCGCCAAAGAAGTGTTCCAGGAAGAAGGCGTGTAGCTTTTCCGCTATCAGCAGTCAGCGATCAGCCAGAACAGACCTAAGAATCGGAGACCAGAGAATGAACTGGAGAATCGGAGACGGGAAAAAAGAGGCGTCTGCTTGTCGCTGATTCCCCGATTCTCCCATTCGCCAATTCTGTGAATGACGGCGCGAACCGAGAGCGGAAGCAGAATCTCTGCTCCCGCCCAGTAAGGGGGCAATGTGTCTTGGCCGGTGCGGTACAAAGTCGTTGGCCTGCTTTTTCTCAGCACGATTATTAACTACGCCGACCGCGTGAACATCTCGGTGGCGGCCTCGGACATTATGCGTGAGACGGGCTGGGACAAAGCGCAGTTCGGCGTGGCGCTGTCGGCTTTTTTGCTGGGGTATGCGCTCTTCCAATTTCCCGGCGGTCTCATCGCCGATCGCTGGAGCCCGCGGAAGGTGCTCGCCTTATCCTGCTTTGGCTTTTCGCTGTTCACCGCGCTCACACCATTGGGACAGATCTCGTTTGCACTACTCCTTGTCGTGCGTTTTCTGGTCGGCGCCTGTGAATCGATTAGCCTGCCCGCCCTGGCGGTTTTCAATTCACATTGGGTGCCCCGTCAAGAATTTGGTCGCGCACAAACCGTGAGCATTTCCGGCACCTCGATCGGCCAAATGCTCGCCTACCCCACCACGACGTGGATTATTCAGACGTTCTCCTGGCCGCTCGTATTCTATTTTAACGCCGCCGTCGGTTTTCTCTGGATGATGGCGTGGTTGTTGTACACCACCGATACGCCGCGTGAACACGCCAAGGTGACGCCGTCTGAATTGCAGCACATCGAGTCGCACGCGGCGCCGCACGCTATGCAGGGTAGGCCGTCATTCTGGTCTGTGCTCGCCACCGCTTCCGTGCTCTTTCTCTGTATCTCATACATGCTGTACGCCTTTATCGCCTGGATTTTTATCCTCTGGTTCCCCACGTATCTGATCGAGGCGCGCGGGTTCTCGCGCATGGCGATGGGCGGAGTAGGTATGCTCCCCACCTTCGGCAGCTTTCTCGGCATGATCGCTGGAGGGACGATCTCGGATTGGCTCTTACGTCACGGCTATGGGGCGCGAGTCGCGCGGGCGCGTTTTCCCGGCGTCTGCGTCGGCCTCGCCATGCCCATGTTGCTCGGCGCCGTGCTGGTTCCTTCCGCCACGCTGTCGATCGTGTTGTTCGTGCTCTTCTACTTTACCTTCTCGCTGGCGGTGTCCGGATACTGGAGCATGCCGTTGGAACTGGCGCCGCGCGCGGTCGGCGCGGTCGGCGGCGTCATGAACACCACCGGTAATGTTGCCGGCATCTTTGGGCCGACCATCGCCGGACTTGTGATTACCTACACCGGCAGTTGGGTCACGCTCTTCTACCTCGCCACGGGTTGCGGCGTGTTGAGCAGCCTCGTTTTCGCCCTCTTGGTCAAGCCCGACCCTATTGAAATTAAAGGGCTGACGCCCGCAACCGGTGAACCGGAGGCCGTTGCGCGACGGATAGGCGTGGGCCATTGACCCCCTCACCACAACTGCGCTGAAGCGATTCTCGCCCCTTCCGCCATGGCGCGCAGTTTTGCCCAGGCAATCTGCGGATCGACTTCCGTCAGACCAGCAAAGGTCGAAAAGCCGCAGTCCGTCCCGGCAATGACGTTCTCACGCCCGACCACTTCCGCGAAACGACAGATGCGCTCGGCGACCAGCTCGGGATGCTCGATGTAGTTGGTCGTTGAATCGAGCACGCCGGGAATCAACAATTTTCCTGGCGGCAACGTAAACTCATGAAAGACTTTCCACTCATGCGCATGGCGAGGATTCGCCGCTTCAAACGAGATCGCCGCAGGGCGAGCTTTTAACACAATATCAATAATATCGCGCAGCGGCACATCACGATGATGCGGTCCCTCATAGTTGCCCCAACAGAGGTGGAGCCGTATGCGGTCGGGCGGAATATCCGCCAAGGCATGATTGAGGGCCTCGATATGTAGCTCAGCCGTTTTGCGGAAGTCCGCCAGGCTGGCGTCGGCAAACTGAATGTGACGGCCCATGGCTAAGTCCGGACAATCGACTTGGAGGATAAACCCGGCCTGATGAATGGCGTTGTACTCCACCTTCATTGCATTCGCCAGGGCTTCCAGATAGGCGTCGTGGTTTGGATAATAATCATTCTTGAGAAATAGCGAGATCACGCCGGGAGACGCCGCGCTGAGAAACGCTTCTTCGGGATTCACGTCCTGCAACGCGGCTTTGAAGGTAACCAGCTCGCGTTGGAGCGCTGCCGTGTCCTTGTAGGTGATAGGTCCCGTACAGGCGGGGCGACGCACGCCGGTCAGGCGATAGACGCGCCTGGCGAAGTTCGGAAAATCCAGCACGTCCGCCGACCGTAGCGGACCAGCTTCGCCGTCAAACCCCGTCAAGCGGTCTTTGACATAGGTGGCGTAGCCGATTTTTCCGGTCTCGCCGTCGTTGATAATATCAACGCCAACTTCAACCTGCTTCTGCACGACTTCAGCTGTTGCTTCCCGCACCCGTGTCTCGAAGGTCGCCTGGTCGTATGACTCGCCCTGCTCTTTCGCGTACAGCAGTTTCACTAAATCGTCCGGGCGCGGCAAACTGCCGGTATGCGTCGTCAGAATGCGGTCCGTGCTGCGCTTCATAGTCGCCTCCTCTTACCCTCGCTCCACCGGTTCTTTTACATCCTTCGCGAACTGCTCCATGCCTTTCACGATCTCATCCGCATCCACGCCAAAATAGCGCGGAATAAACATCATACTGATCCCTGCTTCCTCATATTTCTTGACGTTCTCAACTGTCAACGGAACTTTATGATTCACATTGATCGTCAACGGAAACTTGGCAAAGTCTTTTCCAGCTTTGGCGCAGAGCTCGCGCAGCGTCTTCGCCGTGTTGGCGATTTCTTCCGGCGTCATCCACACCGAGTGCCAGCCGTCTCCTTGTTCCACCGCGCGTTTGAGCGCGGGCAACGAGTTGCCGCCAAACCAGATGGGCGGATAGGGTTTCTGCACGGGCTTCGGCGCGAATTTGATGCCCGAGAAGTCAAAAAACTTCCCGTGAAATTCTGGGTCTTCCTGCGTCCAGCAGGCTTTCATGGCCAAAAGCGCTTCTTTTGTCTGCGCCGCGCGATCTTTGAGGTTCTGCCGCAACACGCGGAACTCTTCCTCCAACCAGCCTACCCCTACGCCAAAGATAAACCGTCCGCCCGAGAGCACATCGAGTGAAGAGACGATTTTCGCGGTTACGATGGGGTCACGATACGGCACAATCGCCACACTCGTGCCAAGCTTGACGGTTTTTGTCACCGCCGCCGCATAGCTGAGCACCGTGAAGGGCTCCAACAACGGCAGCGTGGGATCAAGCGGCAATTTGCCGTCAGGAGAGTAAGGATACGGCGAGCGCAGAACAGTAGGAAAGATAATGTGGTCGCTCACCCATACCGAGTCATACCCTAATTCCTCAGCGCGCCGAGCGAGCCGAGCGATTTTTTCGCCTTCAATAACTTTTCCGGCAGCGACCAGATGCACGCCAAAACGCATCGCGCGTCCTCCTTTGCAGCGAGAATAGAACAGGAGGAGTTGTAGCGCGACAGACGAAAGGGGGCAATGCAGGGCGGTGAGAGTAGTCAGGAGTCAACAAGCGGTATGGTCAGTCATTGTATGAGGAACCGGAGAATCGGCGCAACGGAGAGACGGGGAGGAAGAAAGTCTGATCTCCGACTCCCCCTATCTCCGATTCTCCGATTCTTTCCTGATGCTGACTACTGGCTCCTTCCGCGGAACGGCAGCCACCGCGGCACGGCGGCGCGATAAGCGCGGTAATCATCACCAAAGCGCTGGGTCAACCTTGGCTCCTCGATGTACGTCACATAGAGGTCAGACAGTAACGTCAGCACCACGGCATAGAGTACTATGCTAACGGAATAGAACCACAACGCCTCCGCATACACCATGAGTAACAATCCAAGCATCATCGGATGCTGCATAGAAGCGTAGGGACCAGCCACAACCATACGTGTAGGCGGATCAAAGAGAAAAGGCGTGCCATCGCCTCGAAGCACCAGGTAGTACGCTCCGGAAAATGTTAACAACGCGCCAAGGAGAAACAGCAGCAATCCTGTATACATCAAGAAGGAGCGCAGCGACTCACCTAAGGCGGCGTCAAGCTGTAACAACTGCCAGGGCACATAGCCAAGCAAAAGGCCCAGGATAATAATGGAGTAGATAAGTGTGCGAAGACGAGGAGACATGATAAGGCAAAATTAAAATGGCAACATGGAAAATGAAAAAAGAGTCCTTCTCAATTTTGCATTATTCATTTTACATTTTGCATTGTCTTCTTACTCGCCCCGAAACACCGGCTTGCGCTTCTCCAGCATCGCCTTCACGCCCTCTTGCGCATCGGCGCTCTTGCGCGCGCGGTTGACCATCTCGTCGAGATCTTTGTGGTCGATCGTCTCACGCAGCGAAATCGCGCGCTGGATCGTCGCTTTCATGCCGGCGATGGAGAGCGGCGCGTTGTCGGCAATCGTCCGCGCCAGCTCGTAGGTTGTGTTTTCTAGCTCACTGGCAGTGACGAGCTGGTGGACCATGCCGATCTCATAGGCGCGCTTCGCATCAATGGGTTGGCCGGTCAGCAAAATCTGCTTGGTAAACGCCGGACCGATAATCTCTACAAGTTTCTGCCCAAGCGGAAACGGCACAATCAGCCCTAGCCGGGCTAGTGGCATGCCAAAACGAGCCGGTTCCGCCGCCACGCGCAGGTCGCAATGCAGTGCGAGCTCGCATCCTCCCGCGAGAGCGTCACCGTGCACCATGGCAATAGTCGGGATGCGAGAGCGCTCAATGCGCTGAAAGATTTGTACGACGCTCACCTCTGGATCACCTTGCCCGGTCTGACGTGAACTCAATTCTCTCAGATCGATGCCGGAGCAAAACGCTTTGCCTTCGCCGCGAATCACCACGACCCGCGCCTCCTGGCTCTCCTCGACGTGAGCAAGAATGCGGTGAAAGCCTTCCAATAGCACGGTGTTCAGGGCATTCCGCTTTTCCGGACGATTCATAGTAATCGTCGCCACACCGTCTTTTAAGGAAAACAGAATTTCATCAGCCATAAACTCTCTCCTTTTCTCCACTGCGCCTGCGCCTCACCTAAGCGGTTTCTTGCCCAGAGGTCAAGGTGAAGCATAGCGCCGGCGGGCGAAGGCTCGCCCCTACACGGAAAAGGAGCTCTTCGCTGTAGGGGCTCGGCGCGCCGTGCCCCTCCGAAGGCGGCGTACAGCACCGAACTGGGCTATCAAAATTCATCAGGGAAGAGTCCTGAGTTAGTGAAAAAGGAGAGCGTTTGCCTAGCTGGCGAGCGCGACCTGCGGAGCGACCGCTGGCTCTCGCTTAGTGATAGGCGGCAGGGTCAACGCCAGGACCGCGGCGAGGAGGCCAGTGGTCGTGCTGGTGAAAAAGGGCGCGGCATAGCTGCCAAACATATTGTAGAGCACGCCGCCCATCATGCCGCCAGACCCCATGCCGAGCGCTGCAATCAAAAAAAAGAAGCCCAGGATGGCGCCAATATTCCGGGCGCCAAAGTACTCGCGAAACAGCATAGCATAGACTGGCATGGGACCGCCGAAGCCAAGGCCAAAGAGCACCGCCCAGGTGTAAAAGGTTGGCGCTTCATGGGCATGGATGAAGATAGGAATCACGGCGGCTTGCAAAGCAAGAAATCCCGCAATCGCCCATTTCGCGCCGATCTTGTCCGCCAGCAAGCCATTGGCGATTTTTCCGACCATGCCAAAGATCGCCATTACCGCTACGATGTGCGCTGCAGTGACCGTCGTCAACCCAACGTCCGTCATATGATTCACGCCATGAAGAAGAATACATGAATGACAACTGCAGCACCCGATCACCATCAGGTTTAGTGTCCAGAACGCGCGTGTCTTCATGGCTTCGCTCAGGGTCATGCCTGAAAGATTGACGGAATGTGCTTCGGTCGAGGAAGCCGCGGGAGAAACCGAAGCGCGACTCGTGTGATGGTCGCGCATGAGTAGCGCGAGTGGAATAATCAACAGGCCGATAGCGCCGAGGCCGATGTAGGCGCCGCGCCAGCCGTATTGCGCGAGAAAAAACACGGTTAACGGCGCGAATACTGCAGACCCAACATTTTGTGACTGGGCGAGCGCCAGCGCCAACCCTTGATTCTTCGTGAACCAGCGGGTGACTAACGCCGTGAGCGGGACTCCAGCCGCCGACCGCCCGATCGCGATCAAGACGCCAAAAAAGAGATAGAGATGCCACACCGAATGAATCTGACTCATGAGCAGGACGCCGATGACAAAGAGGACGCCTCCCAGGATCATGACTCGACGCGAGCCGAAGCGATCCGTCAGCGCGCCAAAGGCGAGATTGCCGAGACCAAAGCTCATCCAGTTAATCAAGGACGAAACCGAGACCGTGCCGCGATCCCAGTGGAACTCTTCAGAGATCGGCTTAAACACGATGCCGAAGGCGTCGACGACGCCGTACATGATCAAACTGAGAAGCAGTCCAGCAAAGACGATGACCCAACCGTAGAAAAACCTGCCCTGTTGCTCTTCCATTCTCCCTCCCGCGCTCATACCAGCGAACTGACGCGCAACATATAGTGACGCAGACAGTAGACATGTTGCGCCAAAGAGTGTCAAGCAAGAAGCAGAAACTACTGCAAAATTAAAATGGAACATGAAGGAGAGGAGCAACAGCTGTCAAATTTTGCGCCGGTCTCGTATAGTGCTCCATGAGATATAAAAGGAGGGCTGGTTATGACGCCAAGAAGTATGTCCCATGTCGCGCTGTGTGTGCGAGATTTTGATCGCTCTCTGCATTTCTACCGCGACCTGTTAGGGTTTCAGGTGGCGCAAGAGGGAACGGACGCGGACACGAATCCGCACCAACGAAAAATCTACGAACGCGAGGAGCATAGGTTTCGCTTTGTGACGTTACGCTATGGCAAGGCGAATGAGTCTCCGTTCGGCATGAGTGAGGAGGCGCCTATCGTTGTGCTCATTGCTCCGCTTGATGTGCCGCCAAGCGGACAGAGTATTAAGGTTGATCAGATTGGCATCTCCCATATCGGCTTTTGGGTGAAAGGACTTGATGCGATCTATGAAGACCTGAAGGGAAAGGGCGTCACGTTTGCCGCGCCGCCGCACGTGCTGGGAAAAACAAAGGCCGGTACGATCCGCAGCGCCTTCATTCAAGATCCTGATGGGATTCTCATTCAGATTGATGAAATGATTCCTGCGGAACAGTAAGACAGGGAAACAGCGAAGCGGCAAGGAGGGGCGCCCCCCTGTAATCGCCCAAGAGCTGGGCGGGCATAGGGGCCCGCCCCTCCACGAACAGACTCACGCCGCCAAGAGCTTTTCCCTGACAAAATCCGGATAGCCGCGCCTCAACTTCTCTCTGACGACTGTCCGTAAGAGGTGGAGTTCATGTTCGGTCGGCGGCGGGGCCGTCTGCACAGTGGGCGACACGCGCAACCCAAAGCCCGTGTTCTGTATGACTTCAGCGACTGAAGAACCAGGCTGCACTTTTTCTAACATCCATTCTCCGGCGGTTCTGTCCCAACCCAAAATTGCCTTGGGAGTGACTAACAGGGCGGGGCCCCCCTCGCGATAGACATGCTCAGAGGTCACGCCGGGAGCGGTGACAAAATCCACCTTCTCAACAAAGATGCGCGGGGTGTGTTGATCGCGAAAGAGAATGACCCTGTGCGCCATATAATACAGCATCGCTGAGCCGTAGGCGCCCGCCATCCGCACCGTCGGCGCGCTGTAATCGCCGATGACGTGTAAATTGAAATTGCCGCGCCGATCGAATTGGATGCCGCTGAGAAAAAACAGGTCGAGTTCTCCTCGTTGCGCCATAAAGTGCAGTTCGCTGCTGCCGGCAGGAAAGGGGTAGTATTCCTCACAGTCGAGAATGATCAGCGTCATATGCGGCGCATACAGTTGCTCCGCCAGAATACAGCCGGCGGCGGGGATCGGCGACACAGCGCCGACGCCGACGGTTTCGCCGTCGCGCACCTCGCGGGCGATGGTCACCGCCAGGAGTTCTTCGGGGGTGTAGCGTGTTACGTGGTCCATACTTCATCACCTGGGATGTTCAGTCTTCAGCTCTCCCGCTGTCCACTCGTTCCAAATACTCCTGATGATTCCGCACTCCATACACAGAGCGCTCGAGATAAGTCCGGAATGTTTCCCTGCTTTTCGCCGCCTCGAGATACTCCCGCACCTGCACGTCATCTCGTTCATAGCATGTCCCACAGCCGCCTGGATGAGCGCCAAGCGGCGCATAGGCAACAACGTCAACATCAATGGCGGGAAGGAAGGTGTCATTGTCCGCGTCCCGACGAGTCAAGGCTGTCTCCACAATCTCTTCCGTAGTGACGACCACGCGCCGCGTCGCTCGCGCCAGCATCAAATCGTCCCGCTGTCCCGGGGTAATGGCGTTGCCCCAGCGGTCAGCTTTGAGCGCATGAAACACCGCGACGTCAGGGCGAATGGCCTGCGCCATCACCACCTGTTCGCCTGGATGGAAAGGATTCTCCCGCACCAGGAGGTCTGGTCGGCGCTTTAAAATATCGCTCTGCAAGAGGCCGCGTACGGCAAGAAAGGGAACACCCATGGCTCCAGCCTGGACCATGCTATACAGCACCCCTCAGGTGGTGTCCTTCATCTTGAGCAGACCTGTACGCAACGCTCGTTGAAAATTCGGCGCCGCGCCGTAGGGTCCGAGCGCGCAGGAACAGGTCTCATACTCGGCCACGACGCCCGCGCCGATCAGCAGATCCGCATTGAGTCCGCCGCCGGTCAGCGTCACAAGCCGCAAGTCTTTCACGCCCCGGCGAATCAATGCGCGCAGAAACGCCATCGGCGCGTTGTCGAGCGTGGAGGTGGTGAGGCCGATAAGAGCGCCGTCGTTCACAACGGTTGCCGCTTCTTCTAGCGACATGAGTTTTTCACGCATAGGCAGTGTCCTACGTTGTCGGCTTCCAGGAGAACTTTAGCAAGCATGCATGCATAAAGAAACCCAGCATTTTCATTGACAACGCGCTCGCTTTCACGGAGGATGCTCTCCAGACGCCAGGGAAATCGCCTTGGCCTGATGGAGCAAGCGAAGGTTATTGCATGAATCCTTTATTTGTTCTTGCGACCGCAATTTTTTGCACCATGCTGGGAAATGGCGTTGTCATGCCGTTTGTCCCCTTGTATGCCCAGCAGTTCGGCGCCGCCAGTTTAGGGGCCGGTTTTCTGTTCAGCGCCCACTCGGCTCCTCGCACCTTTCTGCTCCCCTTGATCGGCACGGCGTCGGATCGCATGGGAAGACGCGCGTTTCTCCTTATCGGCGTGTTTTTTTACGCTCTCTCCTCAGTCGCATTTCTTCTCGCTAACAGCATGATGCTGTTGCTTCTGGTCATGGCTCTGCAAGGCGTGGCCACGGCAATGGTGCAGCCGGTGACTATGGCCTATGTCGGCGATCTCACTCCTAAGGGCAAGGAAGGGGTCTATTCCGGCTATATGAACACCGCCTTTCTGGGCGGCGTCGCCGGCGGGCCAATGCTCGGCGGCGCGCTGAAAGATCTGTTCAACATGCAGGCGAGCTTTCTTGCTCTTGGCGGGCTTAGCCTGCTGGCGTTTGTGTTGATGTTCTTTTGGTTGCCCGATACTTCCAGGCATCACGCCGCCACCAGCGCCGTCGCACCGCCGCTGCGCGAGGTTTTCTCACGCCGCCCAATCCTTGGCATTGCCTGTTACCGTCTCGGCTATGCGTTCGCCAGCACGATCACGTGGGTCTTCGTGCCGCTGTTGGCGGCGCGTCTACTACCGCTCAAAACGGCGCAGATTGGCGCACTGATTTCTCTTAATGTGTTAGTCAGCACCGTGCTCCAGGCGCCGTGCGGTCGGCTGGCGGACCGGATCAGTAAAACACGCCTCATCGCCATCGGCGGCGCGATCAGCGCCGTTGCCTTTAGCGCTTTTCCTTTGGCAAGCAGTTTCTGGCATCTGCTTGCGCTGAGCGTGTGCACTGGCGCGGCCACGGGAGTAGCGTTTCCGGCCCATACCGCCCTGGCGATGGAAAACGCTCGCGGCCTGGGCATGGGAACGGTGATGAGTTTTCTGCTCACCATACATAGTTTTGGCATGACTGCCTGCCCCGTGCTATCCGGACTTATCGCCGATCATTTCGGCATCGGCAGCGCCTTTTATGGCGGCGGCTTGTTCTGTGCATTGGCGACGGGAATTTGCTATCTGCTCACCAACACGCCGTCGGTGGAGTCGTCGACGGAGAAAGCCCTGAAGAAAGAGGCGGCAGTGATGGAGTAGAGGCGTGGGTTGGAGGCAGGGGTGCGCTTGCGCACCGGTAGTTTCTGAGAAAGGAGGGCAATCATGACAGCAGTAAGGGGGAGAACAGTATGGCGCGGTTAAACAAAGTTATCGAACTCTTGGAGCAGGGCAAAGTGGTGTTCGGCGGCGGCATGGTATGGACTGGCAATATCGATGAGGCGATGGCCTTTGCCGATCTGGGCTACGATTTTGTCATTTTTGAAATGGAGCACGAAGGGTTTCATCTACCAGGTCTGCGTCTTTCGTTGCAGTTCCTTCTTGATCGCAAACGCATCGCCGCCAAGGGCAACTTGCAGCCTGACGTTGTTCCACTCGTGCGGGTTCCCCCCAATGCGCGCGAACGGAATCAATGGGTGATCAAGCAAGCGCTCGATACCGGCGTGTATGGACTGATTGTTCCCCATCTAGATACCGTGGAACAAGCGCAAGCCATGGTAGTCGCCTGCCGTTATCCCCAAGCAGTAGGCGTTCCTGACGCCGAACCGGTGGGCGAGCGTGGATGGTGGTATCGACTGGCGCCACGGTATTGGGGGTTAAGTCTGCAAGAGTATTATGACGTAGCCGATCTATGGCCGCTCGACCCCCGGGGCGAGCTGTTCTTGATGCCGATTGTCGAGGGCGTGCAGGGTGTGAAGAACCTGCCAGACATCTTGCGGAACGTCAAAGGCATTAGCGCGATCTGGGCGGGGTCTGGAGACCTCTCGATTGAGATGGGCACGCGCGGCAATATGAGCGATCCGCGCGTGGAAGAAGGCATTCAACACATTCTCAAAACGTGCGAAGAATTTAACGTCCCTTGCGCAACCATTGCCGGTCCTGACAATATTGAGCAGCGTATCGAACAAGGGTTTCGCATTATTGTGACCATGCCGGCCCGGGTTGACCCGGCCCTGAAGAAAGGAAAAACGTTCGCCGGTCGATAAGGGTCTGTGTAGTGCGCGAAGCGCATCAGGAAATTGAGAGGAGGGTTATGCGATGAAATTTGGTGTTGCCATCTTTGCGACTGACTACGCCATCCGACCGGACGACTTTGCCCGCGCATGTGAGGCGCGCGGCTTTGAGTCGGTCTGGTTTCCGGAACACACCCATATTCCCGCCAGCCGGAAGACTCCCTGGCCGCTCGGCGGCGAGTTGCCGAAGGATTACTGGCACACTCACGATTTGTTTGTCTCCTTGATGGCGGCGGCGGCGGCGACAAAAACCATCAAAGTCGGGAGCGGCATCTGTCTCGTGATCGAACACGACCCCATTAAGCTGGCCAAGGAAGTGGCTTCGGTCGACCTGCTGTCAAACGGCCGCCTGCTCTTCGGCATTGGCGGCGGTTGGAATGCCGAAGAGATGGAGAACCACGGCACGCCGTTCAAAAAGCGCTGGAAGGTGTTGCGAGAAAAGATCGAAGCGATGAAAGAGATCTGGACGAAAGAGAACGCCGAATATCATGGTGAATTCGTCAACTTTGATCCAATCTGGTGCCATCCCAAGCCGGTGCAGAAACCGTATCCGCCGATTCTCTTAGGCGTGCACAGCGGCAATGGGCTGAACCGGGTAGTGAATTACTGTGATGGATGGATTCCGGTCGGCGCCGCCATGAAAGATTTTCGCGCCTCTTTGCAGGATCTGCGAGCACGCGCCGAGAAGGCGGGGCGTGATCCCAAGGAGGTGTCTGTTTCCGTCTTCATGGGGCCGGATAAAGAGGACGCGTTGCGTCAGTACCAGGAGGTAGGGGTTGAACGAGTTGTCTTTGGCGTTCCTTCCGAAGGCAAAGACAAGGTGCTGCCGCTGCTCGATAAGTACGCGACGTTCATTCCCAAGTTTGCGTAAGGGAGGCGATCATGGGTATCACAACTGCTCCACGCACGGCGGCGGATCTGTGCGAGCGATTCGGGGCGCCTGATGAATTGACGGTGAAGCACAAACTGCCGTATATCGATGACGCCGCCCGGCGTTTCATTGCGCAGTGTCCGTTTGTGATTCTCGCTACGGCGGACGCCCAAGGCCGCTGTGACGCCTCTCCGAAGGGCGACCCGCCGGGGTTCATC
>DATLYA010000299.1:0-10099 GCA_035575235.1 Candidatus Methylomirabilota bacterium | reverse complement strand
CCGCCGCAAAGTTCTCTTTGGCTACATGCGTCTGCCGCAGGAAATTCAATTGACCATCGCCGACATGATCACTGGCGGTGTGTTTGAGCGTTTCCCACGTCTCAAGATCGTCTCAGCGGAAAACGATGTGTCGTGGATTCCGCATTTCATGTACCGCATCGACCATGCCTATGATCGGCTCCGCCACATCGAAGGGCTCACGCTGCCGATGCTGCCGAGCGAGTATATGAAGCGGAACGTGTGGGCGACGTTCCAGTTTGAAACGTCCACGGTGGACTTTACTCGTCAGGCGTACAGTCCGGACCGGATGATGTGGTCTTCGGACTATCCGCATACGGATTCGCCGTGGCCGCGCTCGCGGGAGTTCATCAGCGAAGCGTTCAAGAATATTCCGGAGACGGACACTGTGAAAATCACGGCGAACAATGCGGCGCAGTTGTATGGCATTAGTTAGCCTCTAACAATCCCCCGCGCTTTGCACTCCCCCCTTTTTAAAAGGGGGGAATGCAGGGGGGATTCACCTGCTTACCACCCTCACTCCACTCGCGCCGGCCCTGCCCGCAGCGACAAATCCCACGAAATCCATTTGTCGGGATGAATCTTCAATAACACGCGCGGTTCGGTGCGCAGGCGCGCCATGCGCGCTTCAACGTGATCTTTGTCAACATACTTTTCCACAATCGCGCGGGTTGGTCCCCAAATGTCGTCTTCAATGATCTCGGCTCGTCCTTCGACGATGACGGTGCGAAATCCGGTGACATCGTCAATACAAAGCGTCACGCGCGGGTCACGTTTGAGATGGTTGTACTTGAAACGCGTTCTGGTCGTGGAGATGTAAAAGACGTCGCCTGTCCAGTGGAACCACATGGGATTCAACTGCGGCGCGCCGTCCTTGCGGATGGCGCCAAGCACGGCGTTGCGCCGCTCGGCAAGAAAGCGTTCAATTTCCTCTTTCGGCAATGACATCACTCCCCTCCTGTCAACACTGGCAATATTTTTCTAATGCCCCTGCGCGGCGGGCATCGCGTCTGGCGCCTCACTCACCGCTGTAACTTGAAAGAGCCGGTCGTGCGCATTCAGCCATCCCTCGATGCGCAACGGCTTGCCAATCGTGTCAGGCTCTAACAAATTCTCCATAATTTTGTCTGGCCCGGTGAAGCGGACTTGCCGCAGCAACACGTCACCTTTCGCAGCTTGCGCCTTTTCCCGTGGCGTCAGGTCTTCAACCTTCCCGATGCGTAATAATAACGGTTTGTTCTGCACAGAAATATCGACCAGAACGACATCATCAGATCTTGGCGTGTCGGGCATCAGCAACATACCCGTGATCCGCATGTCGATATGATGTTCTGCCGTGTATGTCTGCGCGAGCACCCTTCCGATTCCTACTACAAACAACACCATGCCTATCAGTAACCCTCTCACTATCGCCATGCTCCTCTCTCCCCTTCGTTCAATCTGTGCGCCCTATCTCACCCGACAATAAGTAATGAATCAATGACACAATCACTCAATGACCCGCCGACTCAATGACTCAATCACTCAATTGCTCCAGCACGGGCTCCAACACCTTCCATACGTTTTCCGCCACAATCTTGTGGCCAGCAGGAGTAGGATGAATACCGTCCGGCAGGTTTAATTGCGGAACTCCCCCAACGCCTTCTAATAAGAAGGGAATGAGCGTGACATTGTTGGCGTGCGCCAGCTCAGGAAAGATGGCGCGAAACCGTGCGGTATAGTCTGGTCCAAGATTAGCGGGGATCTGCATGCCCACGAGAACAATTTTGACCTGCGGATACTTCGCTCGTACGCGGTCGATAATGTCTTGCAGGTTCTGCCTGGCTTGGTCAACCGACAAACCGCGTAAACCATCATTGGCGCCAAGTTCCAGAACAAACACATCGATCGGGCGCTGCAGCATCCACTCCACGCGCCGCAATCCTCCGGCGGTCGTTTCACCGCTGAGCCCGGCATTCACGACGCGGAACTTCCACCCGCGTTGGTGAATCTTCTCTTGAATCAGCGCGGGAAAAGCTTGAGAGGGATCAATCCCATACCCAGCCGTCAAACTGTCACCGAAAAAAACAATCGTTTTTTCACGCTCACCCCGCGAGGCGCCTTGCGACGGCGTCGATTCAGCAGCCTGGATTGGCGCGGCCACAAGCAGCAGGACTAAGAATGCCAGCAGATGCATGCTATGTTTCCTGTAATGACTGTTATCCCTGAGATTCTTTCCCTGCGCAATGTCACAAAAGTGTACGCGAACGGATCCCGTACGCTGACGGTTTTACATGAGGTGTCGCTCTCCATCGTAGCGGGCACAACCTGCGCTATTATCGGCCCCTCAGGAAGCGGTAAAACGACGCTGCTAGGACTCTGCGCCGGGCTGGACCGTCCCACGTCGGGTGAGGTGTATGTGGACGGACAGTTGCTTAACGGCCTCAGTGAGGATGGCCTTGCCGCCATGCGTAATCGCTCAGTGGGGTTTGTCTTTCAATCCTTTCAGTTGCTCCCCACGCTGACCGCGCTCGAGAACGTTATGGTTCCGCTCGAACTGCGCGGAGACCGACAGGCGCACTCGCTCGCCGCAGCATTACTTGAGCGCGTGGGCTTGGGAGATCGGCTGCAGCATTATCCTGCCCAGCTCTCCGGCGGCGAACAACAGCGTATTGCTATCGCGCGCGCATTCATTCATCAGCCGCGAATTCTCTTTGCTGATGAACCCACGGGCAATCTTGATGACGACACCAGCGCACAAATCATACAGTTGCTCTTCACGCTGAACCAAGAGGTAGGAACAACGCTGGTCCTGGTCACGCATGACGCGGAACTCGCGCAACGCACGCAGCGGATTATTCGCCTGCGCGGCGGCTGCATTGTTGATGATTGGCCGTTGCGCTGTTCAGACCAAATCGGCGAATCGATAAATCGGGGAAACGGAGATTTTCGGAATGCCATTTCCCATTCCTCGTCCCTCAATTCTCCCGCTCACCGGTTCTCCGGTTCAAGCAAGGAAAAGCGGGAGCTAGACAGCTAAGGACGAAGTGATGCGCATGGCAGCCTGGGTCTGGCGCATGGCCTGGAGAGACAGCCGCGGCAGCCGTAAACGGTTGCTGCTCGCGGCGTTAGCAATCACGTGCGGACTTGCAGCGCTAGTCGCCATTACCTCGTTCGGCGCCAATGTGCGTGAGGCGGTGCGGAATCAAGCCAAGATTTTGCTCGGCGCGGATCTCGTACTGAGCAGCAGGCAACCGTTTGGCGCCGAGACGGAAGCGCAGATTGCCGCGATTGGCGGCGCACAGGCGCGTGAAGTGCGAGCCAATTCGATGGCGTATTTTCCTAAGGCAGGCGGAACTCGCCTCGTCCAGGTTCGCGCACTCGATGGAGCTTTTCCCTACTACGGCGTCCTGGAAACCGAACCGGTCACAGCCGGCGATTCGTTTCGCACCGGACCGTATGCGTTGGTGGATGAAAGCCTGCTTTATCAATTTGACGCACAGGTAGGTGACACAATAAAGCTTGGCGCGTTCTCGTTCACGATTGTTGGCCGGTTGAAAAAAATTCCCGGTGAAGCAGGCGCGGCGTCGCTCATCGGTCCGCGGGTATACATTCCTCTGGCGTACCTCTCCCACACTGGCCTCATCCAAGCGGGCAGCATGGTGACGTACCGCGTGTATTTTAAGCTGCCAGATGAGGTTGATCCTGACCGCCTCCTCGACACGCTCCGTCCTCACTTGCATCGCTATCGCCTCGAAGGCGACACCGTCAAAAAACGCGCCGCCAGCATCGGCAAGATAATGGAAAACCTCTCGCGCTTTCTGAACCTGACAGGCTTTATCGCGCTGCTGCTTGGCGGCATTGGCGTCGCCAGCGCGATTCATGTGTATATCACGGAGAAGCAGTCTACTACCGCAATTTTGCGTTGTCTGGGCGCGCGCACAACGCACACGTTCGCGGTGTATATCACGCAGGCTGTCGCACTCGGTCTGAGCGGCGCATTGTTCGGTGCGCTCATCGGCGTGAGTTTGCAGCAAGCCCTGCCCGTCCTGCTCCGTGACTTTCTCCCCGTGCGGATTGAGACGGCGGTATCCTGGAGCGCGGTCGCTGAAAGCGTAGTGGCTGGTCTTGGTATCGTATTGCTTTTTGCGCTGTTGCCGTTGCTCGCGATTCGCTACGTCTCGCCGTTACAAGCGCTTCGTTCTGGAGCCGAGCAATCAGCCGTAGCTCCGCGCGATCCGCTGCGTTGGCTTGTCATAGCGCTTACCCTGTTTGGCGTCGTGAGTTTCGCGCTCGCCCATACGGAACGCTGGACGTATGGCGTGGGGTTCTGCCTGGCAATCAGCGGCGTTCTCATTTTACTCACAGCCGTAGCACAAGCGCTCATGCGGTTCACGCGCGCTTATGTCTCCCCGTCATGGCCGTACGTCTGGCGTCAGGGGTTCGCGAATTTGCACCGCCCGCATAACCAGACCCATATGCTGATGCTCGCCCTTGGACTCGGCGCGTTTCTCCTGATGACCTTACAGTTCGTGCAGCAGGCGCTGATTCAACAAGTGTCACGTACGCAGGAAGGAAATCAAGCCAACCTGATTCTTTTTGACATACAGACTGACCAGCGTGAGGCCATCGGACAACTGGTCCGCTCGTTCTCTCTGCCGACGTCGCAGGAAGCGCCGTTGGTCACCATGCGCTTAGCCGCTGTCAAGGGGAAAAGCGTTGAGGCGCTGCGTAATGACCCAAAGCGCGAGATCTCCGACTGGGCGTTGCAGCATGAATATCGCGCCACTTATCGCGATCATCTGATTGACACGGAAACGCTTATCGCGGGGCAGTGGCAAGGTCAGCATGGTCCTACAACTGAAACCGTCACGATTTCTCTTGAGGAGGGAGTAGCCGAGGCGCTGCAAGTGAAGGTTGGCGATGAACTCGTATTCGACGTACAAGGCGTGCCGATGGCGACCACGATCGGCAGCATCCGCAAAGTCGACTGGCAGCAAATCAAACCGAACTTCTTTGTCGTGTTTCCCATTGGAGTGCTAGAAAGCGCGCCACAAACCTATCTACTTGTGACGAGAACGCCCTCGCCTGAGGTCTCGGCCGCCGTGCAGCGCGCCGTGGTGCAGCAGTTTCCCAACGTCTCGGCTATCGACTTAACCTCCGTGCTCCACACCTTGGCTATGTTGCTGGGGAAGATCACGTTCGCTCTCCGGTTCATGACATTGTTTAGCATCACCGCCGGGCTGTTTGTCCTCGTGAATGCCGTGTTAACGAGTCGCTCTCAGCGCATGCGCGAGAGCGTGTTACTATGCACGCTTGGCGCATCGCAGTCACAGATCCAACAGATTCTCATCGCCGAGTACGCGTTGTTAGGCGGGATTGCGGCGATTAGCGGCGCGCTCCTCGCCATCCTCGCCAGTTGGGCGTTGTCTCGCTGGTGGTTCGAAACCATCTATGCGCCAACAGTAACGCCTGTGCTCCTCGCCCTACTTATTGTTGCGGGAATCACCATTCTCACTGGCGTTCTCGGAAACCGCAGCGCCATGACTCGTCCGCCGCTGGAGGTGCTGAGGGAAGAAGGGTGAAAACCCATTCCCCTCCAAAAGAGCGACCGACGGCATGCACAGTCATTGGGATAGGAATCTCAGATCGCTTATGCTATCCGTCGTCGCCATTTTCTTGTACACTTCGTCCACGGAGGGGTAACGGCAATGGATTTTGCCGAGGTCCTGGAGAAAGTGCTGGACCTTCTACAGCGCCAAGGTCGCGTGTCATATCGGGCGCTGAAACTTCGCTTTCAGTTGGACGATGAATTCCTTGCTGGCGTCAAAGAGGAACTCCTGTTCGCGCATGCTGAACATGTGAAAGAGGAAGGCCCAGGCTTGGTGTGGGTTGGCGCTTCGCCACCTCCAAGCCCCGTGCTGCAAGTTGCCAGTTCCCAATCCCCGACTCCTAGTACACAAACACCAGATGCTGCTGAACGGCGGCAGTTGACCGTAATGTTTTGCGATCTGGTCGGTTCCACCGCGCTCTCGGGACAATTGGACCCAGAGGAATTGCGGCAAGTGGTGCGAAACTATCACGAGACCTGCACAGAGGTAATCCGTCGGTACGATGGGCATATTGCCCAGCATTTGGGTGACGGCCTGTTGGTCTACTTTGGCTATCCGGTAGCGCATGAAGATGACGCCGTGCGGGCCGTGCGAACTGGGTTGGAGATTGTGAGAGCGCTCCAGAGCCGCGCGCGTCAGCAAGCGGTCAACGCTCCGCTCCCTCACGGTCGCGGCTCGAATACGCTCCACGTCCGCATCGGCATTCACACCGGATTAGTCGTGATTGGCGAGATGGGCAGCAGCGAGAAGCGCGAGATACTGGCGCTGGGGGAGACGCCCAACATCGCCGCTCGCATTCAAGGAGCCGCCAATCGCGATGAAGTGCTGATTAGCGCCGCGACCTATCGGCTCGTCGAAGGCTTTTTCACCTGTGAAGAGCGTGGCCAGCCCGAGCTCAAGGGCGTCACCACTCCACTCACGCTGTATCGAGTCGTGCAAGAGAGCGAAATCCATAGCCGCTTTGAGATCGTGGCGCGCAAAGGACTCACGCCGTTGGTGGGACGCGAGCACGAATTCGGCCTGTTGCGTGAGCGGTGGGAGCGGGTGAAAGATGGGGCTGGCCAAGTCGTGCTGCTTAGTGGCGAGCCGGGCATTGGCAAATCGCGCTTAGTGGAGGGTCTCAAAGAGACGGTCGAGCAGGAGGGAGTCCGGTGTCTGGAGTTGCGCTGCTCGCCCTATCATCAAAACAGTGCGCTCTACCCGGTAATTGAGCACCTGCAGCGGATATTGCAGTTTCGCCCAGAAGATACAGCAGATGAGAAGCTTCAGAAGCTGGAGGTAGGGGCACGACGCGCTGTGCCCCTACAGGCGGAGACGATTCCGCTGCTGGCTGCATTATTGTCGTTGCCATATCCTGATAGGTATCCGCCATTGCACTTGAACTCACAGAAGCAAAAAGAGAAGACCCTTCAGGCCCTGGTCGCTTGGTTATGCGCCGAGGCAAAACACCACGCCGTGATCTATGCCTGGGAAGATCTGCATTGGGCCGATCCCTCCACTTTGGAGTTGCTTACACTCTTACTGGCCCAAGCACCTACGACGCGGCTGCTGGCGGTCTGCACGTATCGCCCGGAATTTACGCCGCCATGGGGCGCACATTCCTATCTCAGTCAGTTGACCTTGAGTCGGTTGGGACGGGGCCACGTCGAGACGATGGTGGAGAACGTCGCGGGTGGGAAGGCATTGCCTAAGGAAATTATCCACCAGATCGTTAGCAAGACCGATGGCGTACCGTTGTTCGTAGAGGAATTGACTAAGAGTGTTGTGGAAGCCGGAGGCGACGCAGGGGCACGGCGCACCGCGCCCCTACCACTGGGCATCCCATCAACGCTACAAGATACACTCATGGCCCGGCTCGATCGCCTTGGAGTGGCCAAAGAGATCGCCCAGCTCGGTGCTACCCTGGGACGCGAGTTTGACTATGTCTTACTCCAGTCTGTCTCTCCGCTCAACGAAAAAGCCTTACAACGAGGACTGCAACGGTTAGTAGAAGCAGAGTTAGTCTATCAGAGCGGCATCCCGCCCCAGGCGCGCTATCTCTTCAAGCACGCGCTGGTGCAGGACACAGCCTATCAATCTTTGCTGAAGAGCCGTCGCCAGCAGTTACATCAACAGGTGGCGCGAGCATTAGAGGAGCAGTTTTCCGCAACGGTCGAAACCCAACCCGAGTTAGTCGCGCATCATTACACGGAGGCGGGCTTAATAGAACAGGCGCTCCCATATTGGCAGCGGGCGGGGGAGCGAGCCATAGTGCGCTCGGCCTACGTAGAAGCGATTGTTCACCTCACTAAGGCAGTGGAGTTGCTCAAAACTTTGCCAGCCTCTCCTACACGCGTCCAACACGAACTAACCTTGCAACTCGCTTTGAGTGACGCCCAGATCCCTGTCAAAGGCTATACGGCCCCAGAGGTGGAACAAACTGTTCTTCGGGCTCGGGAATTATGCCAGTATCTGGGAGAGACGCCCCAGCTCGTCCCCATGCTGTATAGACTGTGGCTGTTTTATCGGAACCGAGCAGAGTTACAGACGGCGCGGGAGCTGGCGGAGCAGATGCTAAGGCTAGCCCGAAGCATCCAAGACCGTTATTTCCTTTCCTTGGCGCACTCGGCGTTCGGACCTACGTTGCATGCGCTAGGAGAGTTGACTTCGGCGCGGACCCACTTGGAGCAGACGATTGCGCTGTATGACGCCCAGCAGCATCCTCGCCACACCACGGGGACGGCTGACCCGCGGGTGAATTGCCTCTCCTATGTATCTTGGACTTTATGGACTCTTGGATATCCCGACCAGGCTCTGCAGAGGAGCGAGGAGGCCCTATTCTTAGCCGGAGGGTTGGCTCACCCTTTTAGTCGGGCCTACGCCTTGTGGATGGCGGCCTGGGTCCATCTTTTCCGCCGAGAGGGACAGCTCGCTCGCGAGCGGGCGGAGGCGGTAATAACCCTGTCCACCGAGCAAGGATTTCCGTACGGGTTGGCGGTTGGGACGCTGGCGCAGGATTTGGCGCTGGTAGAGCAAGGCCAGGGGAAAGAGGAGATAACCCAGATACGCCATGGTCTTTTCCCGTTTGCCATTGCCCTGTTGGCCGAGGCGTATGGCAAAGTGGGGCGGCGGGAAGAAGGACTGATCATGCTGGCCCAAGCTCTGACTTTAGTGGGCAAAACGGGGGAACATTGGTATGAGGCGGAGATGTATCGGCTCAAGGGAGAACTCCTGAGGGCGCAGGAAGGCCCCAAGGAAAAGACAGAAGAAGTCAAGAAGTGTTTTCTGCAGGCTCTTGCGGTGGCCCGCCACCAACAGGCGAAATCGCTCGAACTTCGCGCTGCCACAAGCCTCGCGCGTCTCTGGCAGCAACAAGGCAAGAGAGATGAAGCCCACAAAGTGTTAGCAGAGGTCTACAACTGGTTCACCGAAGGCTTTGATACGAAGGACTTGCAAGAGGCGAAGGCGCTGCTCGAAGAATTGAGTCATTGAGTGATTGAGCCATTGGGTGATTGAATAATTTAAATATTTCCATAAGTTGATAAAATAGAGAGAATGATTATGAACGTTGCAACTGAGGTGCTCAAGCAACAACTGTTGGAAAAGGTCTCTGATCTATCGGAAGCGCGGCTGCAGGAGGTCCTCGATTTTATCGATTTTCTCCGGCTCCGCGAGCAAGAAAGTGAAGATCCGATTTTGCGCGTTGCGGGCTGCTTGTAAGGAACGCATCATGAGCGAGCATTTTTTATTGGGCCTGTTAGTCATTCTTGCAGCACTGATTAATCTCTATGGGTTAATCATTGTGCGCGATGTCCATCGCTTGACGAATGAAACACTACTCAAGGTTGATGCAACATTTGCTTTAGTACGAAAGCGATAGCGCGGAAGCGCTGCAACGCAATGGCAAAAAAGTTACTTTTGTTATTCCGCATTCATCACTCCGCATTCGCCTTCACACTTCCAACCCCACGGACCACAGAAGCTCCAGCGTGTTGCTTTCTCTCACTACCCGGGGCGCATACGATAGTCAAACACTAACTGTCTATTTGCAAAATGATCTTCAAAACAGACATTCGCGGCGCGTGGTCAGACATTAGGAGTATGCAGCAGAAAGGTCTTACCGCACCGGCATCACGCCTGTGTCCATCACTCTCACGCTTGCTCCTCTGGCGGTTTCAGGCGGCGAAAGCAAAAGTAAAGGGTGAGATCATAGGCGATCTTCAGGCTGCCGGCGATGAAGAACGGCGCATTCAAAAATGAAGCGTTAAAGAGTGCGCCAGTGATCGACGGCGCCAGCGCGCTGCCCGCCGTGCGAGCAAACGTCGTCACGCCCGCCGCCGCCGAGCGCTCGTCTGGCGCCACGACGGCCATCAAATAGGAATGCCGGGCAGGCACGTCCATCTGCGCCACGCTGTACCGCAGCACGCACATGGCCATGGCGAGCGGCATGGTCGGCATCAATGGAGTAAACAAGAGGAAGATATTTGCCGGGATATGGGTGAAAACCATGG
>DATLYA010000298.1:0-8715 GCA_035575235.1 Candidatus Methylomirabilota bacterium | reverse complement strand
TCAGATCTGGTCCGCGAATCACTAAATTAAACGGCGTCTGCCGAAAGCCGCCGCCTTGAATCATGTTGAGATTCTGCACGCTCAAGCGCAGGTCAGGGTATTTTTTCAGCAACGTGCGCACTTCCTGCATAATATCCATCTGCGAACGCGCACGCTCGGAGAGATGCGTCAGTCCGACATAAATCGAGGCGTCGGTCACATTGCTCATGTACTGGCCACGCACCCCGACAGTGGTGAACAAATGCACAATCTCAGGAATCGTGCGCAGGTCAGCCTCAACGGCGCGCAGGATCGCATCGCTGCGCTCCAATGAGGAGCCCGGCGGCGTCTCAGCGATCACTTCGAACTCGCTCATGTCGTCGTCCTGAAACACTTCCACTTTGGTAATACGCAACAGTGGAACCAGTGAGGAGAAGATGAGCAGCGCGCCAAGAAGCGTGACCAGCCGGTGGCGCAAACACCACGCCAAAACCGCCTCATAAACCCGTTCGAGCGCGGCGTAGAAACGCGTCTCGCGCGCAGTTTGGTGATGGGTAGTCACCTTAAGAAAGCGCGAACACAGCATCGGCACGAGCGTGAACGCGATAAGCAGCGACACCATGATGGCGAAGGTCATGGTCAGCCCAAAACTACGGAAGAACCGACCCACAACCGCGCCCATAAACGCCACAGGCAGAAAGATCACGATAAGCGAAAGTGTCGTCGCCATGACCGCCAACGCGATCTCTTTCGTCCCTTCTACCGCCGCATCCCACGCTGAGCGTTTTTCTTCTTCCATGTGCCGAAAGATGTTTTCCAGCACGATGATCGCATCATCAATGACGATGCCGGTGGACAGCGATAACGCCATCATAGTCATATTGTTGAGCGTAAACCCCATGTAACGAATGAAGGTGAACGTCGCGATGATGGACGCCGGAATCGACACCGCAGTAATCAAGGCGCTGCGCCAGTTGCGAATAAAAAACAGCACTACCAGAGCAGCAAGGAGACCGCCAAGCATGAGATGTTCCTGCACTTCCTCCATCGATCGACGGATAAACCGCGACTGGTCACGGACAATTTGAAAGCGCATGTCGTGCGGCAGCGTCTTTTTAATCTCCTCAAGCTTGGCGGTCACGCGATCCACCACTTCGACCGTATTGGTGCCAGACTGTTTGCGAATCAGTAGCGAGACGGCATTCTCTCCATCCAGGCGGGATAACGTGCGTGCTTCTTCTTCGCCGTCGAGTGCATAGCCGATATCGCGGACGCGTACAGGAGCGCCTTTGAAGTCAGCAACAATGATGTTATTAAATTCACTTGCCTCTTCGATCCGTCCGAGGGTGCGCAGTCCCTCCTCTCGCGTTTCCCAGGTCAAGCGCCCGCCAGGGATTTCCGCATTTTGCTTGCGGATTGCTTCCTTCACTTGCTGGATGGAGAGATTGTAGGCAGTCAGGCGATCAGGATCGACATAAATCTGAATCTCACGTTTACGATCTCCTACCAGGGTCACCGCGCCGATATCTTTGACGCTTTCGAGTTGACGCTTCACTTTCTTATCCGCGAGCTCCGTCACCTCACGCGGCAATCGCGCGCCAGAAACGACGATCGCCATAATAGGCGAGGCGTCGGGATCGAAGCGCTCAATGACCGGCGGATCAGTTCCTGGCGGGAAGTCGCGCATCACTGTCGCCACTTTCTCGCGCACCTCATTGGCGGCAGTTTCGATGTCTTTTTCGAGCACGAACGAGGCAAAGACTTGCGATTGCCCTTCAATAGTCGTTGAACGCAACTCATCGAGACCGCTGATCGTGTTGACCACTTCTTCAATCCGTTTGGTAATCTGCGACTCGATCTCTTCTGGGCTGGCGCCTTCAAGCCGCGTCGTCACCGTTACGGTGGGGATGTCGACCTTGGGAAACAGATCGAGTCCCAAGGTGCGCAGGGAAGCGACCCCTAACACCACCAGGGACACCACTAACATGGTGGCGAAAACCGGACGGCGGATGCAGAGTTCTGGGAGGGACATAAGACACTCGCTGCTAAGTAATAAGGCTTGAGAGAAAATTGCACTATTGGGCCATCAGGTCATTGAAGAATTGAATCATTGGGGCATCGGGCCGTTAAGGACGACCACACCATGAGTTTTTCGTCCCTCAATCCGCCAATGGCTCAGTGCTACAATCACCCAATCCCTCAATCGCCCAATGACTCAACTCTTCCCGTTCACCACACTGACCCTCGCGCCCTGATAGAGTTGGGGCAAGCCTGAAGTGGCGACCACATCTCCGGCCTGGAGGCCATCAATAATTTCTACC
Organism: Candidatus Methylomirabilota bacterium; assembly: GCA_035575235.1. Taxonomy (GTDB): domain Bacteria; phylum Desulfobacterota; class Binatia; order Bin18; family Bin18; genus SYOC01. Next base: position 6,415 of record DATLYA010000298.1, on the reverse strand, counting down.
CACCCTTCCTTTCGGACGCCAATCTTGACCTGCCGTTCGTGCGCCACACTATCACGGACGACAAAGGCTTTCGTAATGCCGACATAGGAATACACGGCCTCCTCCGGCGCAAACACCGCTTGCGGATTCACGCCAATGACAATTAACCCTTTGGCAAAAAATCCAGGTTTCAACAAGCGGTCTGGATTCGGCACCCGGGCTTCGAGCGCTAAGGACCGCGTCTGCACATCAACCGCCGGGCTCACCCGATGAATCACGCCAGGAAACGTTTTGTCGGCAAAGGCCTCTACCTGGACATCGACTGGTTGCTCTATTTTGATGTCGGGCGCGAACCGCTCAGGCACCGTCCCCTGAAACTTCAGCGGATCAGTGATGACCAGGCGCAGCATAGGAGTTTTGTCCTTAATCGTCTCACCGATCGACACCAGACGCTGGCGCACTTCCCCACCAATAGGCGCGACAATCTCCGTGTCACTGACCTTCTTTTTCGCCAGGTCTACCAAAGCGCGAAACCGGTCGAGGTCGGCCTCACGGGCACGCACCTGCGCCTCCACCGCGTCAAAGCGGCTCTGCGCCACATCCAGCTGACTCGTGGCGATCACACCTTCATTATGGAGTTGTTTGATACGCTTGAGAGTCAGGTCTGCATCGCGCCACTCCGCCTGGGCTTGGGCAAGGGCTTTTTTCCCGGCCTCCAGATTCGCCTCAGCCTGGGCTAAGGCGAGCCTCGCTTCCCGTTGATCGAAACGAATCAAGAGTTGACCTCTTTTCACCCGGTCGCCGAGATCGACCAGGATCTTTTCAATCGTCCCGGGCATCTCATTGCTGATCGTCACCTCTTCCCAGCCGTTGAGGGTGCCCACCATCTCTACTGTTCGTTTCAGAGCACGGACCTCGACAGGCTTTGTAGTAATCGTCAGAGTCTGCTCAGTCAGAGCCCCCGGAGCCGCCCGCTCTTGCGATGAGCCGCGGGAACAAGAGCAGAAGAGCCCAGAGGCAACAATAAGCAGCGAGAGCTGAGGAGCCCAGAAAACATGAAAGGGAAAAGACTTCACAAACCGCCACACTCCTCCTGGAAAATGTAGCTTTTCCCTATCATGCACGCAGGGAGAGAAGAACTACGGTTTACGACTACAAGTCATCCCTGAAGCTGCCTACCGTGTTCCCCTGCTGAGCAATGCCATTAAGTTAGTGAAGGGTTGTCATTGCGCGGAGCGTCAGCGACGAAACAATCTCCGGCAAAAACAAGGATTGCTTTGCGGCGTTTATCCTGAGCGCAGGGAAGGGATACACTCCGCGAAGGGTTTCAAGCTGAAGAATTTTCCTTCAGTCGCTGCTCAGCCACGCGCCTGATCCATTGCAGCTCTCGCGTGGGGAGTTCACAGACGTTCCACTCCACCTCCCGCTCCGCCACCCATTCCGCCCAAGGCGTTTGTTTGCCCCCGGCTTCCCACGCCGCCCGGCGCTTATCGAACCATTCCATTTTTTGCTGTTCGAGCCAGTCTTGTTTTTGCTGTTCGAGTTCGCCTTGGTCTATGCTGAGTACGGGTAAACCATTAGGGTTGCTCTTCAACGCCAGATCGAGAAGCTCTTCACGGTGGCGTTTTTCTGCGGCGCGGATGCGACGCAACCCTTCGGCTAGCTCTGGATGATCAGGTTGCAGCGCGTTGATCCGTTCCACGAAACTTCCCTCATCACGTCTCTCCTCCTCTTCATCCATGCGCAGGCACGCCCAGATGTTCCTTCCATCGTCGTTCACAGGAAAGTCGGGGTGGGGCGTTTCTCCGCCGAGCGCCTGAATCTGGCTGGCCAGCCACGCGACGTGCGATCGCTCTTCTTCCGCGATGCGCTGAAGGCGCTCGCGAAAATGAGGATACGCCATCCGGCGCGCGTGTTCGGTAAACTGGCGAACGTCTTTGGCCTCGTCAATGTATTGCTGTCGAAGGATTTCAAGGACACGCTGACGCTTGTCTGGCTGGGCGGTGTTGCGAAACCGCGGCCAAGCGGCGCGGAACAGTTTCCTGAGCGACATAGTGCACCTCCATCTCGCTCGTCTCTCTGCCAGCCTGCGTTCTGGCGTTTGCCTCGTCCGCATAGAGACTAATCAATGGAAAGAGATAATATCATCTCACTTGCTGTCAAGCAGGCCAGGCGGCTAGCCCCTGTCGCGCCGCTTCTGCACCGTCCTCAGCCTTCCTGAGAACTAAGGAGCGCCTCGCATTGAGAAAAACCGCTCATCGCTTCCATCTGAACCTCTCCGCGTAACCTTCGTGTCGCCGAAAGTCACTTTCTGTTCTACACCCCTTGACAATATAGAGGGGCTGCTTATTTTTGTCACCGAAAAAGCAAGCCAGAAATTCCTGAAAGGAGGTGAGGTGCGATGCTTGGAGAACTAACGACTTGGCGTAGCCCCTTTAACCTCTTGAGCTCTTTCCGCCGCGATATGGATGAGCTCTTCAACCGCTTCTTCGGCGACTGGGAGCGGGCTGGGACCCCATGGGCCCCGATGAGCGCAGGGTATTTCCCGCGGATTGAGAGCTATGTCGACGGGAACACCCTCCACATCAAGGCAGATCTCCCAGGAGTAGATCCTCAGGAGGTCGAGATTGCGGTGGAAGGCAACCAGCTCACCATTAAGGGCGAGCGGAAAGCGCAGCATGAGGTGAAGGAGGACAACTATCTGCGACAGGAGGTGCAGTATGGCGGTTTTGCCCGCACCTTCATGTTGCCGGAAGGAGTAAAGGCGGAGCACATCCAGGCTGCTTATCATAATGGAGTGCTGGATGTGACCGTTCCACTGCCCGAGTCGATGGTAGCGAAAAAGATCCCGATCCGGATTGAAGGGGAAGCGCCTAAGCAAATCGCTGCCTGAGCCATTGCTGCTTCCCCCTTGTCTCCGAGTCCAGGGGTGGTCTCCCTGGACTCATTTTTTCTCTTATTTCCTCCAACCGCCGTCTTCAACCAACACGAACCAACAGCCTTTATCAGGCCAGGTGAGAAAGCACGGCGGCTGCACGACGCAGCGCATACCAGTCACGGTGGTAAGGATTGGACCAGACGCTAACTCGAGATCGCGGGTAAGCCCTTCGAGGACAAGCGGGAGCACGCCGCTCACGACGGCTCCCAAAGTGCGGAAAAAACTGCTGCTCCAACTAACGTCAGGCTGTGATGCGGATGTAGAGCCGTAAATAGAGATTGTGGAGGCCTAAGCCGCGTAGAGGAATCTCTACGACTGTACCATCCCGCACCATCGGTGGAATGTGGACACGAACGGTCTCTTCTTCTTCGATCATGCCGTGCTCCCCGCAATACGTGCACGGAAAGAGCCAGTCACGCCCAAAGCCGTGACAGACCGGACATGGATAGAAGACTGGCACGCTGAGGGGTATCGTTCCGCCCCTGAACGCCTCATCCGGGGAGAGCAGCACCTCCACCGTCAAGCTTTCCAGCCTCTCGGCCTTCGGCGCCCCGAAGCCAGTAAAGTTCCGCCGGAAGCGGTACAAGAGAGGTTCAAAGGAAGGACGAATCGTGCGGAACCCTCTGAGGATAGACATTGGTTCCGGTATGAGGGGTTCAGGTTCCGGCTCATAACGCGTGACGATTGGCGCTGGCGGCGGCGCAGCGTAACCCTCGGCATGCCTAAGCCCCTGGTTATACACCTTTCTGCGTTCTGGATCAGACAAGACCTGATAGGCTTCAACAATATCCTGGAAGAAACTCGTCCCCTGAGGACCAATGCGGTCAGGGTGGTAGCGTTTCGCCAATTCCCGAAACGCTTCGCGAATACCGCTGACGCTCTCGGTTCGTGAGACACCCAAAATGAGGTAATAATCTTTCGTGGGCATAGATCGCACCCTCCTTCCGCATCGCCGGACAGACTCTCTTGGAGCGGCCGGGTGAGGTTCATAACTAGGGACGTCAGAGGCAGCGTGCTCTGACTGAGCCTGGCCGCTCCCCTGGAGTTGGGCGTCATTGAGAGAAATTGTTATCAGGTTTTTGCCGCCTATCGCCTTTTGCGCTTACTCCTCCACCCCAGGAAGAGACTGCATCTCTCAAGGCGCTGAAATGCAATCTTCCCTGAGAGAGAAAGCACTCAATCAGGACTACAGCTGGCGCGATAGTACAGCGCAAAAAATAAGTTCAGCGCTTCCACTGTCAAGAGTGCAAATCTCTCAGCGCTTGTCGAGCTTAAGGGTTGCCTCTTGGAGAAGGGAGCCAGAGCGCTGTATACGCCGAGGCGCATATAGAACAACACCGCCAGTGAATAACTGATCTTGAGAGTGAGGCTCAAGGGTGTTCGTGTGACACGGCAGCGGCGAGTTGCCTCGCCGAGAAAGCGACTTAAATTGTTTGCGTCCAACACTACCCCAACGAAAGGAGGATGCCGCGTATGACCCAATGGAATCCATTCCAGGAAATGGAAGCGCTCCGACGCGAGCTTGATCACGCATTCGAAAACTTTGGCTTACGAACGGGCCCAACCTCTCGCAGCGCGTTTTTACCTGGCCGCGCTGCGCGGGAATATCCCTTATGCAATCTGCATGAGGACAAAGAGGCGCTGTATCTCGAAGCGCTAGCGCCGGGCCTTGACCCTGCTTCCTTACATCTCACTATCGCGCGCAACGCGCTAACGCTCTCTGGCGAGAAACAGCGCGTATCAGACGAGGTCAAAGCCGAGGCTTTTCATCGCAGCGAGCGCGAGGCGGGGAAATTTGTACGCACGGTTGAGCTCCCCGCCGAAGTTGAGGAGGCGAAGGTGAAAGCGGAGTACAAAAATGGTCTTTTACTCGTAACGCTGCCGAAAGCTGAGAAAGCGAAGCCTCGACAAATCACTGTGCAGGTGGCGTAACAGGGAAAACCGTAACCGCAACAAAGTGCAAACGCAGAAAGGAGGTACAGAGCTATGGCGGAGAAAACAGTCGCAACCTCTCGTGAACGACACTCAACTCCCAGAAGAGAAGGCACGCGCGCGCAGGAACGTTACCTCTCTCCTCCTGTAGACATTTATGAAACCCCGGAAGGCCTGGTGCTCCTGGCTGACTTACCAGGAGTTGCCAAAGAGGACTTGGACGTGCGGGTAGACAATAATGTGTTGACCCTCCAGGCGAAGGCCAAACACATCGCGCCGAGTGAGGCCATTTACCGCGAGTATGAATTGACGAATTTCTTTCGCCAATTTGAGCTGAGCGAGGAGGTTGATCAGGGAAAAATCTCAGCCCAGCTCAAACACGGCGTACTCACCTTACATCTGCCGCGCGTCGAGAAGGCTAAGCCGCGGAAGATCGACGTCCAAGTCAGCTAGGCAGGACGGGCGCAACAGGACCAACGCCGTCCTGTGTTGAGTAGAAAGGAGGTGCGTGTGCATGGCGCAGTTGATGCCGGTCAGTTGGAGACAGGCGCTTGACGATTTACGCACAGACATTCAGCAGGCGGTGGAGCGATGGCTCCCCAAACGAAAGAGAGACACTGAGGAGGAGAGGCAGGAGCATCTGCCCGTGAGGTGGCGTGAGGCGGTCGGACAATTGCGCGAAGAGCTCGCAGAGGCCGTGGAAAGATGGTTGCCACAGCGCTGGCGCGAACGAACCAGCACGGAGCAGTGGATGCCGTCATTTTTCTTTGGAACAGGGCCGGTCATTGATATTGAAGAGACTGATGACGAGATCGTTGTGCTGGCAGAGATGCCAGGGTTGGAGAAAGAGGACTTTTCGGTGGAAGTAACGGCGGATCGCCTCGTGCTGCGCGGAGAGAAGCGGCGGGAGGTTGAGGAACGACCAGCCGGCTATTCCTACACTGAACGCCGCTTCGGCTCCTTTGCCCGCGTGATTCCATTACCGTGTGAAGTAGCGGCCGAGAAGGCGAAAGCCACGTACAGGAATGGCCTCCTGCGCGTCGCCCTGCCCAAAACTGAGTGGGCGAAGGTGAAACGAGTGCAGGTGCAAGTTCGCTGAGGCTAGCGCCTGAAGCGTCAGTCTAATAAATTGTTGGCGCCACGATCGCCAAGCAGTTTGGCGGAAAAGGCCCTCTTCGTTGTAGGGGCGCGGCGCGCCCCTATAAGGGCTGACCGTATGACCAAACTGACTATCAAAAACTACCAGACCGACGTAGAGTGCGGGCAGCGCAGCAGCAAGCTCTCAACGATCCGCCCTCGCTGCTACGGCCAGAACAGCTCCTTTGCCGCCTTTTGCAATTCGGAGCGGAAATCTGGATGGGCAATTTCAATCAGCGCTTCGGCGCGCTGGCGTTGCGACTTACCCTGCAGATTCACGATGCCGAACTCGGTTACTACGTAGTCCATATATTGCCGAGGCGTAGTAATAGTGCTGCCGGGCGCGAGCATCGGCACGATGCGTGAGAGCGTCCCTTTCTTCGCCGTCGACGGCAGGACCATAATGGAACGCCCGCCTTTGGAATACAT
>DATLYA010000297.1:0-22073 GCA_035575235.1 Candidatus Methylomirabilota bacterium | reverse complement strand
AGCGCTCATGGTTCGCCGTCTGCTTGTTCCAGTGGTCGAGCCCAGGGGGAAACGGGCGGTGAAGGCATGCCAGACGTTCGTCAAACAAGAACCCTCCTGCTCTGCGCGCTCGGCGGCACGATCAGCCTGGACAGAGATCCGTGCACTGGGAGAAATGTTGCTGCTTATACCGCTGCTGACTTGTTAGCGCGAACTGCATATGCTGATGCGACGCATATTCGTTGCGTTGATGCGCCCGACATGCTGAAAACCATACAGCGCCCTGCGGACCTTCTCGCGCTGGCTCGGTTCCTTAACCAGGAAATGCAAAAAGGTGAAGACGGAGTAGTCATCACCCAAGGAACCGATATTCTTGAGGAAGTCGCCTATTTCCTGGATGAGGTGTTTCCCCCTGAGCGACCAGTGGTGTGCACTGGCGCCATGCGCCCGGCATGGGCGGCTGATTATGACGGCGTGCGCAACCTGGAGCAGGCAGTCTCTCTGGCCCAGCAGGTTTCGCTAGGGTACGGCGTGCTCGTGTCGTTGCATGAACAGGTCTTTGAAGCATGGAGCGTATATAAAGCAGATACCGGAGCGCTGCGCGGGTTTGCCGCGCGCTGCGGCGCTCCATGGGGAGGAATCAGCGGTGGGCAGATTGATTTGCCATGGCGTCCATCTTCACGTACTCGCTTCGGCGTTCTTCCTACAGCACTGCCGGGTTCCGTACCGATTCTTGCCATGGGCGTTGGAGACGACGCCGTGTTGCTTGACCAGCTCGGCGCACGCTCCGCGCAGGGCGTCGTGATTGCGAGCATGGGCGCTGGGAGCATTCCTCCACTTGCCTGCGAAAAAATCATGCGGCTCGCGGCGCGCGGCGTGCCCGTCGTGCTGTGCTCCAGTGCAGTCGGCGGACGAACAGCGGAGGAAGAATACTATCCCGGCGCATACGATGAGCTGCGAGCCGCTGGCGTGGTGATTGAAGATCATCTCAACGCGCGCAAAGCGCGAATTCGGCTGATGTTGAGTGTCGGGTTGGGACGGCGGTATACGCCGTTTGGCCGGTAAGTGAGCCGTATGTCAGACGCCACGGAGCGCGAGAATGACCTTGAACCCCCGGCTGGTCCGCGGCGCGAGGTGTGTATCCACAGCCGGGCGACCATTGCCGGCGCGCCAGTCGCTTATGTCGCGATGCTTGCAGCAGTAGTCGCAGGGCTTTCCCTGATTCCTTTCTCAATCGTGATAGGAACCGGCGGCGGAACCTTTCCCCTCAGTGAGGCGCTTTTCGCGCTGGTGGGGGTTATAGTGGGACCGAACGCCGGCGCCGTAACGGTCTTGGTTGGGCGTCTGATCGGCGTAGGATTCGCTCCACATACTGCCGGTAGTGGAGTGCTCTCGGCCTGCTGCGCCGTAATCGGACCCCTCGCCTCAGGTGCGATGTGCCAACCTGGGAAAAGGTGGATTGCGCCCTGGATGTTCTGCACACTCTGTTACGTCTTGTACATTAGTCGAGCGCTCGCCCTCGATGTTTCTCTTCACCTCGCTTTGGTCACTACTGCGGCCAACTGGTTCGCGCTCTTGTTGTGGGCTTCTCCGCTTCGTGTCCTGGCCGTCCGCTGGCTCCGCGGACCCAGGTTGGTTGCCGGGTTGGCGTTCGTCACCTACGTCGCCACCACGGCAGTCAATACAGTGAACGCAACGGTCGAGTATTTTCGCCTTGGCTGGCCGGCTGAGGTATGGGTTGTCTTGGCCCCGTTGATCCCGCTCGAACGCCTGGGGCTTACCGCCGTCGGCGCGTTGATCGGCGTCGGCGTCATCCGTGGGCTCCGTCAAGTAAATTTGGTCAAAGCCACAGAGGCAGGATACTAATGCGTGAGCGTTCAGCAATCAGGGCCGGCAGCTACGCTTGACAGGATTGGTGAAACTCGCCAGAAGCAAAGCTATGCATTATGGCGTCACTCTCCCGAACTTTGGCGAGTATAGCGAGCCGCGGTTGCTTGCCAAGCTGGCCCATGAGGCGGACGCCGCAGGGTGGGAGGGGTTCTTTCTCTGGGATCACAGAGTGCGGCCATGGCATGCGCCGGTAGCTGACCCCTGGGTGAATGCATTTGCCGAAGTCCGCGAGCGCATCGGTAAGGGGCGGCCAAAGGACTAACTGTGTTCAAGGCGTATGCCTGTAGTGGAGCCCATGGCTGAGCCGATTGTCCATGTCGAGCAGTTATCCTACCGCTATCCCGGCGCCGCGGCGCTCGCCTTGCGTGATGTCAGCTTCACGGTCGAACAAGGAGAGTGTCTCGCGCTCATGGGAGCGACCGGCGCAGGCAAAACCACGCTATGTCTGGCGTTGACAGGGATTGTCCCGCAGTTTTTTGGCGGAGAGATGTATGGCGCTGTCCGCGTAGCCGGCCTGGATACGCTTGCTCATCCGGTCAGCACTCTCGCTCGGATGGTAAGCATCGTCTTTCAGGACCCGGAGATGCAACTCACGGCCACATCAGTCGAACACGAAGTGGCCTTTGCCCTGGAAAACCTCTGCCTCGCAACTACGGAGATACGGAAGCGCATCGCTGAGGTCCTGCCGGCGGTCGGGCTTGCAGGTCTGGAAAAAAAACATCCCCATGCGCTATCAGGCGGACAAAAGCAGCGTCTCGCTATCGCCGCGGCCCTGGCCCTGAGACCCAAGCTCCTGATCCTCGACGAGCCGACCGCGCAGCTCGATCCGCTCGGCGCGGACGAGGTGTGCGCCCTGATCCGCACGCTCAACCGCGAGTTGGGCGTCACCGTCATCGTGGCGAGCCATCAAAGCGAGGAGGTGGCGGAGTTCGCCGATCGAGTGGCGTTGCTGGACCAGGGGCGGCTCATCCGCCTGGCGCCGACGAGCCAGTTCTTTCAGGACGTCACATTCCTGACTAAATATCATATACGCCCGCCCCAGGTGACCGCGTTTTTTCACTGCCTGCGGGAGCGCGGGCTTGTGCTCAACTCTCTCCCGCTTACTCTGCTACAGGCGCTGTCCGCCTATGAAGCGGCGCGCCCCTTCTTGCGCTTCTATGCCCAGCCTGTCACCGCTACGCCACGCCGCCGTGAGACGGTGCGCCTTGCCGCTCAAGATCTTACGTACACCTATGCTGATGGAACTCGTGCGCTCGCCGGCGTGACGCTCGACATTCGTGCAGGCGAGTATGTCGCCATCATTGGGCAGAATGGCGCCGGCAAGACTACGCTCGTGCGCAACTTCCTCGGCTTGCTGCGGCCGACCGCCGGCCTCCTTACCCTCGATGGATGTTGTCTGGAACATCTCACCGTTGGAGATGTAGCACAACAGGTAGGCTTTGTGCCCCAGAATCCAGACACGCAGCTTTTCACCTTCAGCGTCTCTGCAGAAGTCGGCTTTGCCTTGGAGCAGGCAGGAGCGCCGCCCAGCGAAGTCCACCGTCGGGTGGACAAAGTGCTGGCGGCAATGGATCTAACCAGACAACGCGATCTCCACCCGTTTGCTCTGTCTAAAGGCGACCGTGGTCGTGTGGTGCTGGCGGCGACCCTGATTAGAGAGCCGGAAATCTTGATCTTCGATGAGCCGACTACTGGACAAGACTACCAGGGCGCCATGCATATTCTCGAGTTGACTCGTCAACTCCATACAGCCGGGAAAACGGTGATCGTTATCACGCACCATCTCTATCTTCTCCCTGGTTTTGTCGAGCGAGTGCTGGTGCTGGGCCAGGGCCGCGTGCTGCTCGATGCGCCGCTGGGCGAAGCCTATTATCGATCTGAGCTGCTCGCCGCTACGCACCTCAAAGCGCCACAGATCGTTGAACTGGCCCAAGCAATCGCCGCGCAGGAAGGACAATCCTGCCGCGCGCTCACAGTGGAAGAGCTAGCAGCCTGCTTCACTCTCAAGCGGGCTGCGACCAGCGATCAGCAGTCGGCAGGGCAAAGAAAACCCTAAATAGACCATCGGAGCTCCGTACCCGGGATGAACAAGCTATTTGGGCGTCGCTACCTTAGAAGCCGTGCATGCTTCGCCTTTGGAAGGGTAGCATGCTTTTATGTCACTCTACTTTTGCTGACAACTGAGAGCTGATAGCTGCTCTATGTTCTCCACCAACGAATTCGGCAGCATGACGCTCCGCTCACCGTTCTCCTCGCTCGACGTCCGCGCCAAGCTCGCTATTCTTGCGGCCACGGTAGTTTTGGCGTTCTCCTGGGAGAGTCCAGTACTCAGCGGCGCGCTCGCCGGCGGCGTGCTGTTTCTGTGGCCGTTCGCTCGGCTTGCCGGACGAGAGCTGAAACGGCTCCTGCTCTTCATGGCCCCGTTTCTCCTCATCGTTCTGCTGGTGCACGGGGTGCTGAATGAAGTCGTCGGACGTACGACCCTGCTCGGGCCACTCCCGGCCTGGATCCCGCTCATAGGCGGACGGCTGCGTGTGACAAGCGAGGGATTGCTTTACGGCTTTGTGGTGATTTGCCGGACTGTCGCACTCGTTCTGACCGTGCCGCTGGTTGTCCTCACTACTGACCCCAACACCCTGGTGGTCGGGTTGGTGCGGCTTAAAGCGCCATACACGGCAGCATTCGTCTTTTCCTCGGCCTTACGCTTCCTTCCACTGGTGCTCAGCGAGGCTGCGGCTTTGCTTGAGGCTCAGCGTCTGCGGGGTGTGGCGCTGGAGCGGTTAAACTTCTGGGCCTGCGGTCGTGCGTATGCACGCATCGCTGTGCCATTAATTTTAGGAGCGCTCATCAAATCACAGCAACTCGAAATCGTGCTCCAAAGCAAGGCGTTCTCAGGCGGCGCGGAACGCACGTATCTCACGCCTCTGCAGCTTCGTGCGCACGATTGGCTGGTGGTGGGCGCCGCGGTCGTGCTCGTCACTATCGCCTTATTCCTACGCGTTGTCTACGGCGTCGGCTCATTTCACGGGCCGATTTAAGAGGGCAGGCGATCGGCTATGAGCGTTCGGCAAAGAGAGGAAAGACTTGAGCCGCAGGCTTCATAGCAGGTTGCAATTCATGCAGTAATTTCCTCGATGATCATGTCACCCTGAGCGCAGCAAAGGGTCTCGTCTCTTCTCGAGATGCGTCGCCTTCGGCTCAGAATGACAGCTTCAAAAGCTACTTCTTGGAACGCAACTGATCTCAGGCTCAAGAGAGTCTTACTCAACCCTCTGGCCTCTAGCCTGTACCCTATAGCCTACTGGACGCTTCTTTTCAGCCAGCCCACCAAAATGTCATCCCCTTCCACCCGCACCTCGTAGGCCGCCACCGAGTGTCCGCCAGGGTGGTCGGGTAGGCCAGTATCTACACAATACGTCCAGCCGTGCCAGGGACAGCGGACAACCTTGCCGGTGAGCGTCCCTTCAGACAGGGGACCACCCATGTGTGGACAGATCTGGTTAATGGCATAAAAGACGCCGTTAACATTGAACAGGGCCATGGGTTTTTCGTGCGCTATCACCTGCTTACCTTGCCCTGGAGGAATTTCGTTCACTTTTGCAACTTTTATAAAACGCGCCATACTCCACCTACTTGAAAGCTCGCAGAACGGCGTTGGTTTCAAGGATCTCCAGATCGTGAAAACCCGCTGTAGTGAGCCAGTGACTGACCTCACTGTACGTATAACAACGACCGGCAGGAGTGTGCAGCAACAGATTGACGGTAAAAAGTGCGCCAAACACGGGGGTGGTGCGGTCATCGTCCATGAGAACGTCGCGCAGGACCAACTCTCCACCGGGCTCCAGGGCCGCGAAGACCGCGGTCAAGAGTTGTTGATTCGTTTCCACGCTCTGGCCGTGAAGGATATTAGAGAGGAGCGCCAGGTCAAAACCCTGCGGCAGGGGAGCGGTGCGGAAGTCACCCGCGACCAGGCGAATGCGGTCGGTAAGCCCGCCGGCGGAAACCAACTGACGTGCGAGGGTCAACGGCCCGGGCAAATCAAAGATCACCGCGTGCAGCTCCGGCTGAACCTGACAAAAAGTGAGAGCATACGTACCGGCGCCGCCGCCGAGGTCAAGCATGCGCCGGCGCCGTTCCAGGTCAAGCCGTGCGGCAAGAGCTGGAGCCAAACGCAGCGCATCGGCGTGTAAGCCGCGCAGCAGTAATTCAGTGCCGACCGGGTCCGCATGAAAGAGGGCGTCTTGACCCGGAGAGGAGCCCGTGCGAATCGTGGTTTCCAGCTTGCCCCATAACTCCCAACACCGTGCATCAAAGAGCGGCGTATAGCCGCAGAAGGAAGGCTGCGTGCGATCCAGGGCGGTGCGAGCAAAAGGAGTGTTCGCGTAGCGGTAGTCCTGCTTTGTCAGCAGCCCGAGAGCGACCAACGCGTCAAGCAAAGCAGTAAGCCCGCGCTCAGTCGCGCCGAGTTGTGTAGCGAGGGTGGTCGCGTCGAGGGCCTGATCCGCCAGCACGGTGAAAAGGTCCAGACGCAGCGCAGTGAGCAGGATTTTACTTTGCCAATATGAACAGGCCTGACGAAACCGCTCCTCACTCCACTCCGGCTGCTCTTCAGGTATGGTGCTCTGCCAGAATTTCATAGTAGAGTTGCTCATACGCCTTCACCATACGTTCGACGCTGAAGCGGGCCAGCGCACGTTCGCGGCAGCGCCGTCGGTCAATTGTGCCGACCTCCCGAATCGCCGCAAGCATCTCGTCTTCGTTGTCCACCAGGAACCCCGTGACTCCATCTTCCACCAACTCCAGCATGCCCCCGCGTCGGTAGGTGATCACTGGCGTTCCGGTCACCATGGCCTCCAGTACGGCAAGACCAAACGGCTCCTCCCACTGCAGCGGAAACAGAAAGGCGCGCGAGCGTCCGACCTCTTGCAAGGCCAGGTCATTGGATAAGCCTGGAACGTAGCAGACCTCTTTGCCATCGATCAACGGCGCGATCACATCACGAAAGTAGACTGGGCTCTCAGCCAGGTTGTGCATAACCGGTGCGATCACCAACAGTGGTTTGCCGGCCTGACGAGCAATACGGATCGCCTCGGCGATGCCTTTGCGCGGCGCCATGCGGGCAACAATGATCAGCCGGTCCTCAACGCCGTCTCCATAGGGAATATCTTCTCCACGCACGGCGTTGTGGATCACCCGGCCATGCGGCCGGTCGAGCCCGACTGCTTGTGCACGACTGACAAAAACGCCGCGACAACGCGGAAAGCGGGTCTCATAGAACTCAAGCGACTCGGGCGAAATGTAGTGATAAGTAAGGACCATGGGAATCTGCATAAAAGGGGAGAAATAGGGAGCCAGGCACGGCCAGTGAGCGTGGATCAGATCAAAGCGTTCGGCCTGGCGGAAAAGCTGAAAGGCGTTCATGGCCTCATATTCTCGCTCCAGGTAGGTGGACCAATCCGGACGATCGAGAAGCGCGGTCGGCGTCACGCTGCGCACCGGGCAGGACACGCGCGAGTCGCCGGAGGCAAAGAGTTCGACCGCGTGGCCGCGCCGCACCAGCCCTTCAGTGAGTTGATAGACCATGCGTTCGGTCCCGCCGTGGGTGCCAGGCGGCACGGAGATGGAAACACTCGTAATCTGCGCAATCCGTAACATCCTTGCCCTCGTCGCTCAATTCTCACGAAGGGTTCCTGCTTTATCTTCCCTCATCAAGCGGCGGTTGCTTTGGACATCGGCGCTCAGCATGAAGGTGAGCCTGCGCTCCATACTCGCCTCCCCGCAAGCGATTATCCTGCCAACGCCTCCCGTTTGTCAAAGGGTGCTAGGAAAGGAGGCAGACTGGTCCACGAGGCAGGCGCAATCACTGTTAATGACGTTAGGATGAGGCGCTTAAGGAACCATCTACAAGACTTTCGTCAGTTCGTCAGTTTCGCTGTAAACAAACGGCACTATCTTTCCCCTGGACGTAGCCTGGATGCCGCCGCCAGTTTGCATCACGCCAATCGCTTGCGCCATTATGCCTTGGGCGCGAAACGCTGCTTGCAGCGCAGGCCAGCGCGCTGGCGGAATCGTCAGCAAGAGCGCGCCTGAACTGATTAGCCCTAGCGGGTTGAGGTTAAAGAAACGGCAAATGGCGTGGGTCACTGGGAGGATAGGGATTGCATCTACGTCTAGTTTAATGCCTGCACGCGAAGCTGAGGCCAGTTCGTACAGTCCCATAGCGATGCCGCCTTCAGTCGGGTCATGCATGGCCGTAGCGCCGTGAGCCGCTGCGATGAGAGCGTCATTCACCACGGAGATTCCTGGTGAATGACGCAAGCGAAGGGCGGTTTGCCGGCTGCCTTCGTCAAGCTGGAACTTGAGTTCCTCGGCTTTTTCCGCCGCCAGGATGCTGGTTCCTTCCAGTCCTGCACTTTTTGTCATCACCACTAAGTCGCCAGGGCGTGCGCCATCCGAGGTCACGAGTTGGTCTTTCGCCACTACGCCGTGCATGTCGCCAACCACAACGGGCTGATGAACCGCTGTCGTCACTTCAGTATGTCCTCCAGTGACGGCAATCCCAAGTTCTTTCGCGGCGGCGTCGATTTGCGCAAACACCCGCAGCACCGTGTCTTCGCTCGTACCGGTGGGAAAAAGCAGGGTAGCCTGGAACCAGCGCGGACGCGCGCCCATGGTCGCCACATCGTTAGCGTTCACGTGAACGGCGTACCAACCAATTTCTGCGGTAGCGAATGTAATAGGATCGGTTTTCGTGATTAAATAATAATTGCCAAGATCGATGACGGCGCAGTCTTCCCCGAAACGGGGACCAATGAGGACTGCGGCGTCTGTGGCCCCGTGTTGGTTGATGCAACGCTTAAGAAGCGCCACTGGTAATTTTCCTGGCGTGAGCATGATGTATGCGTGGTAGCATAGGCTCATGTTGTGACACAAGGAGAGAGAGATGGCGGAAGATGTGTATGAGAGCGCCCTTCGGCAGTTCGATAAAGCGGTGAGCTATTTGAAGCTGAAGCCTGGTATTGTCGAATATCTGCGGGTGCCAAAACGGGAGCTAACGGTCAACTTTCCTGTGGAAATGGATGATGGTTCAGTGCATGTGTTTACCGGGTACCGGGTGCACCACAACACCGCGCTGGGCCCCACGAAGGGCGGTATTCGTTATCATCCCGGCGTGACCCTTGATGAGGTGCGGGCCCTGGCCATGTGGATGACGTGGAAGTGCGCTGTTGTCGGCATTCCGTACGGCGGCGCCAAAGGCGGGGTGATTTGTGATCCCAAAGCGTTATCGTTGCGGGAGCTGGAGAATCTTACGCGCCGCTACGCGACCGAGATTGGGGTATTGATGAGCCCGCAAGGCGATATCCCAGCGCCGGATCTTGGCACCGGTGAGCGGGAGATGGCCTGGATTATGGACACCTACTCCATGCATCGCGGTTATTCCGTGCCGGCGGTGGTGACGGGCAAACCGCTGGCGATTGGCGGTTCGCTTGGGCGCAGTGAAGCCACCGGACGCGGGGTCATGGTGACAACGGTGGAAGCGCTCAAACGCAAAAATATTCCCATTGAGGGCGCCCGTGTCGTCGTGCAGGGGTTCGGAAAAGTCGGTGCGCCCGCAGCGTACCTCACCGAAGAACGCGGCGCGACAATTATCGCAGTCAGTGATGTGCGTGGCGGAGTGTATAATCCCAAAGGACTTGATGCTCGCGATGTGCTCGCCTATGCCGCCGCCACTGGTTCTGTTGTGGGGTATGCACACGGCGAGCCTATTAGCAACGCGGATTTACTGGAGCTCGACTGCGAGGTGTTAATGCCCTGCGCCATGGAGAATCAGATCACCGCCGCGAATGCGCCTCGGGTGCGGGCAAAGATCATAGCCGAGGGCGCGAACGGTCCGTTGACGCCGGAGGCAGACGAGATTCTGAACGCCAGAAACGTCTTCATCATTCCCGACATCCTGTGTAATGCCGGCGGCGTGACGGTGTCGTACTTTGAGTGGGTGCAAGACCTGCAGTCCTTCTTCTGGGGTGAAGACGAAATCAATGAACGGCTGCGGCAAATAATGGTGCGCAGCTTCAATCAAGTGCTGCGCGTCGCGCATGAGAAGAAAGTCGATCCGCGGACAGCGGCGCAGATTTACGCCATCCAGCGGGTCGCTGAAGCCGTCACCATTCGTGGTATCTATCCCTGAGTGAGATATGATGGAGCACGAAATGGCTACGGTTGCTTTTTCCCCAGCCCGGCCGCGGCGAGGTCAGCCACGATGACTTGGAGCAACTGATCCGGATGAATGTACGTTTTCGCCGCTCCCTGCGCTTTTTCCAGCGTCACTTGCCCGACGAGATCCGCGTACCGATCCGGGTAATCGAGCCCGAGGTCGTAGAATTCCAACACTGGCAGCAGCGCTGCGACATCGCGGTTTGACACGAGACGCAGGGGAAAACTATTAATAAAGTATGTTTTCGCGGCCTCCAATTCATCTGGCGTCATGCCTTGAGCCGTGAATTGTCGCAAAACCTGGAGCGATTCGTCAACCGCTTGCGTCGCGTTTGCGTTCTGCGTTTGCAACGTGACCATGAATGGGCCGGCGTGCTTGCGGACGGCGAAGGCGCTGCCAATGTGATACACGAGGCCGAGTTCCTCGCGAATCCGTTTCATGAGGCGGGATTCCGTGCCGCGCGCGCCAAGGATGTAGTTCATGAGCTGCACGGCGAAATAGTCCGGGTTGGAGCGAGCGATGCCTGGATGCCCAAGGATGATATTCGCCTGGGTCACTTTTTTATCAATGCTAATGCATGCGCGCGCCGCAGGCGTTTTCTCCGGCCACGGAACCGCGGGAACCGGCGCTTGTTTCCAATCGGCGAAATGTTTCTCGATAAGAGCGATTGCTTGCGCCTGCGTAATATCGCCGGCAAAGGCGATAATGGCGATATTCGGCCGGTAATACGTCTGATGGAATGTTTTTACATCGGCTTGCGTTAGGGCGGTGAGCGTTTCCGGTCGTCCTTCCACCTGGCGTCCGTAGGGATGGTCAGGATAAAGCTTGGCGAGAAAAGCCCGTTGGGCAACCCACCCTGGTTGTTCTTCCCGGCTTTTCAGTTCGCCTATGATCTCTTGCCGTTTTAACTCGAGTTCGTTTTGTGGGAAGGTTGGGGTTAAGACTACCTCTGCCAACAGGCTCATCGCCGGCTCTACATTCTTGGTCAGCGTCGTTAAAGACAAGGTGATCGTTTCATAATCGGCGTTCACGCCCAGTGAGGCGCCAAGAAAATCCAGCTCCTCAGCCAGACTTTGCGCGGTGTGTTTCCTGGTTCCACGCATCAGAAGTTCAGTGGTGAGATTCGCCACCCCCTCTTTTCCGGCGGGATCAGCCGCCGCGCCTGTTTTCAGGGTGATGCTCATCACGATCATCGGAATGCCTGGACGCTCGGCGACCAGAAGCACGGCTCCATTATCCAGGACGGTGCGGGAGCCTAAAGGAGCAGCTTGCGCAGAGACAGGGGAAAAGCAAAACAAGACCATGATAACGGCGAGACGTATGTTCATGACGAGTTGCACTCCAAGGTTGTCAATGCACAGCCCGACTGCTCAAATCCTCCTCTGGCTTCTCGCGCAGCGGGGCGCCTTCAGGAAGAAGAAGGCCGACTGTACGGTTCTCTTCTCGGAGATATGTTTGGGCGACACGTTGCACGTCTGCCGCAGTGACCGCGCGGATGCCAGGAATCACCTGATCAATCATCTTCCAATCCCCCAGCGCTGCATATTGCCCGAGTTGTTGCGCGCGGAAGAACAGCGAATCTTGTCCATAGGTGAAAGATGCTTCCACCAGATTCTGCGCCCGTTGCAACTCTTTATCTCCCACCGGCGTAGTTTTTAATCGCTCAACTTCCTGGTACAGGGCCGCTTCAGCATCCTGCCATTTTTTGCCAGGAGCGATGCGCATGGACAAAATAAAAAGGGGAGGGTCACGAGAGGTGCGATCATAATCGGCGTCTGCGGAGAGCGCTAACGCCTTTTTCTCAACCAGAATCGTTTGCAGCCGTGAACTGCGCCCGCCGGCGAGAATGACCGACAACATGGCGAGGGGAAAACTATCCTTCTCCGTGAAGTTCGGCACATGGTATGCGGCCATATAAATAGGAAGAGACGCCGGGCGTTTGAGGATGACGCGCCGCTCCCCGCGCTGGGGCGGCTCCTTTGCGGTGACCGGCGGCGGCGGCGGGCCTGCCGGAGCGTTGCCGAACGCTTCCCGAATCTTAGGTAAGAGCGTGTCCGGGTTGACGTCTCCGGCGATGACCAGAATAGCGTTGTTGGGCGCGTAGTACGTGTGTCGATACTGCTTCACATCATCGAGAGTGAGCGCTTCAAGATCGCTCATCCAGCCAACCACCGGCCAGCCGTATGGGTGCGCCGTATAGGCGGCTGCGCTAACCTGCTCCAGGAGGTCCGCCGCCGGCTCGTCTGCGGTGCGAAGCCGCCGTTCTTCCATCACAATTTTACGCTCAGCCTGGAAATCAGTTTCGTCGAGGTTAAGGTTCACCATACGATCCGCTTCCAGGTCGATGAGCAGATCGATACGCGGGGCGGCGGTGTTTTCAAAATAGACGGTGTAGTCATCGGTGGTGAAGGCATTGTCCATCCCGCCGGTAGATTGCACCAATTGAGAAAACTCCCCGGGCCCATACTTCGGCGTGCCGCGGAACATTAAATGTTCAAGCAAATGAGAAATGCCGGTCATGCCAAGGCGTTCGTTCCGCGAGCCGACTTTGTACCACACTTGCAGTGAAACTGCCGGCGCGCGGTGGTCTTCAAGCAGCAGCACCGTGAGCCCATTCTCTAAAGTCTCCTCAGTCACCTTCCAACCCTGTGCGGTGGTTACTGTCGTATGAGCGAGCGTATTGAACGGTAGGCCATTGACGAGACAGAACAGCGCCAAGCAGATCCCAGAAGAGATCCCTCTCTGAGCCTGGATCATGGGGGAGAACCTCGTGAGGAGTAATGGAATTGGTAAATGCCGAATAAGGATGCGGCATGCGCAAAAGGGGGTGAGCGCGGCAAAGAGGGCCGCGTGACGCTCGTACCGCGTTAGTACACCCACTTCCCTTTCGTGAAGCGGAATATTTCTGAGACTTGGTTCGTTTCTATTTGTTCAAAAGGACCTTGCAACGCCGCCTCTTTCGTCTTCGCTGTGCAGCGAAGCTTCTTTTCAAAATAGGTGAGGATGCCGACATAGGGGGTGTCTGCTGATTCGGTTTTCTTGACGTGAATGTAGCGGTGGGGCAAGTAGCCGACATATTCTACCGCAAAGCCCTCTGCTGCCGGCGTGATCTGCGCTTGCGCTTTATGAAATTCTTCGGTTTGCTCCAGCTTCTTCATCCACTCAATCGTGAAAGCGTCAAACGTGGCAAGCGCGACATCTTCAGAAATGACCGGAACGCCAGGCCCAGCGGTTTTCGCCCGCGACCGGGACGTTTGGGTAGACTGTGTTGGCTTTGTCTTGGCGAGTTTTTTGGGAGGAGTCGATCGTGGCTGTTGCTCTGCCGCGCCCGCGATGCTGGCAGTAACAGTGAGGCTGAGGAAAGAAGTGAGCAAAAGGACGACTATGGGGACGCGTGTAGGTCGTGGGGCGTGCGTGTCCATGAACAATCTCCTGCTTCGCTCTTCCAGCACGATAGGGTAGTCAGGGATGCTTATACATAAAAAAAGGGCGGGATGCTTCCCGCCCCTTGTTGCCTTGTTATTGCACCTTCAGCTCAGCGCGGCGGTTCATCGCCCGGCCCTCAGGATTGTCCTTGCCGTCCTTTGTATTCGGGGCGATCGGCTCTCTCTCGCCCTTACCGACTGTGTCTAAACGGCTTGCTTCAACGCCGCGCGAAACGAGATACTGTTTCACCGCTCTGGCGCGCCGCTCAGACAGGCGCTGATTGTAGGCGTCCGTCCCTATTGAATCGGTGTGCCCTTCGATCGTTACTCTCACCTGTGGATTATCTTTTAAGATCTGCGCCGCTTCGTCGAGGACTGGAACGAATTCTCGTTTAATGGTCGCCTTATCGAAGTCAAAATTAATGCCGCGCAAGACGATCTTCTTCGATTCCGACGGCGGCGGTGGTGGTGGCGGCGCTACCGCTCGCGGCGCTGACGGTGGCGGCGGTGCTGGCGGGGCCGCCGCTTCTTCTTTTGTTAAGACATAGCCAAGAACGCTGCCAATGACTGCGCCGATGCCGGCGCCGATACCGGCGCTTTCCCCACGCTCTTCATTATTAGTGCCGACTCCTGCGCCGGCTGCCGCGCCGATGCCGGCGCCAATAAGTCCGCCGGCGATGGCGTTATTGATTTTGTTTGACGATGTACATGCAGAGGCTGAGAGGGAAAGTAGCACTACCCCGCACGCCAACTGAAATCCCGCTCCTCTTCTCTCCATCTTCTCTCCTCCTGACCATGCTATCCTTCCTGACAATCCGCTCTATGCAACCATAGCGCGACATCGTTAGCAGAAAAGCCCGTACGGGGAAAGAGGGGCTCACTGTGAATGAGGTCAAAGGGGGTGAAGAACGTTTTCGCGTGCGTCAAGTATGGGCTCGCAGCGCCGCCAGGCCCGGCAAATCGCCGGATTCAAGAAATTCAAGCGATGCGCCGCCTCCCGTGGAGATATGACTGATCTTGTCCGCCAGCCCGGCCTGTGTGAGCGCGGCGACTGTATCTCCTCCGCCGGCAACGCTGAAACTCGGCGTGGCGGCGACCGCCTCCGCCACGGCGCGCGTGCCTTGGTCAAACGGCGCAATCTCGAACACTCCCATGGGGCCGTTCCAAAAAATCATCTTCGCGCCACGCAGGGCGTCACGGAAAGTTTGAATCGTGCGCGGACCGATGTCCACGCCGAGCCGATCGGCAGGAATTTCGCGTCCGCTCGTGGCGGTAGATGGAGCTCCAGCTTTGAGCTCCGCAACGACAATGTGATCGTGCGGCAGCGTGAGACGCACTCCCCGCTGCACTGCTTCTTCCAGTATGGCTTTCGCTTCCGCTAGCCGATCCGATTCAACCAACGACTTCCCTGTCGCGATGCCCTGAGCCTGTTGCAGCGTATACGCCATCGCCCCGCCGATAATGATCGTATTTGCCCGCGTCAATAAGCTGCGAATGAGGCCAATCTTGTCAGACACTTTGGCGCCGCCTAAAATCGCCACAAACGGCGGCTCAGAGCGGGTTAACAATCGTGACAGCGCATCAATCTCTTTCCGCATCAAAAATCCAACGCCGACGGTGGCGACATACGGGACGATGCCTACCACCGAGGCGTGAGCGCGATGGGAGGAGCCGAAGGCGTCGTTAATGTAGACATCGGCCAGCGTCGCCAGCGCCTGAGCGAAATCGGGGTCGTTCTTTTCTTCTTCGGCATGGAAGCGAAGGTTCTCCAGAACGAGCACAGCGCCGGTCGGCAGTTGGTTGCTTTGGCCTTGGACAGCTGGGCCGACGCAATCAGCGGCAAGAACAACCTCTACGTTCCCGAGCAACGCGCGCAACCGATCCGCTGCCGGCTTCAAGCTGAATGCCGGATCCGCTTTTCCTTTCGGACGGCCTAGATGAGAAGCCACGAGCACTTTGGCGCCGTGATCAAGGGCGTAACGAATCGTCGGCAGCGCTTCACGAATCCGGGTGTCATCGGTTACGCGCCCGGTCGCATCCAGCGGCACATTGAAGTCAACGCGAATGAACACACGTTTCCCAGTCAGTGAGAGCTGATCAATCGGTGTGAGCGCCATGATCTTCCTTCCCTCGATAAGATAGTGAAGAGCAGAGAATAAAAAAGGGACAAGGCGTTTATTTTTCATCAACAGGCCTTGTCCCTTGGGTCTATGGTTGTGCGCCTATGCGCCTCCATTACGACGGCGGCGTGGCTTCGCGGAAGCTCGACACTACTGTCGCGCCGACAGGAACCGCGGTTGGTTCAAGGGCGATATCAAGCACTTCATCCATCGTGTCAACGAAATGGAACTGTAGTTCCTTGCGGACATTCTCCGGCACGTCTTCCAGGTCTTTTTCATTGCGGCGCGGCAGAATAACCGTGGTCACGCCGGCGCGGCGCGCCGCGAGCACTTTCTCCTTCACGCCGCCGATCGGCATGACACGGCCGCGCAAGGTGATTTCCCCGGTCATGGCCAGATGGGAGCGGACCGGACGACCGCTGAGCAATGAAGCCAGGGCGGTCGCCATGGTGATGCCGGCCGAGGGTCCATCCTTCGGCGTGGCGCCCGCCGGCACATGAATGTGGAGATCGCAATTCTCAAAGAAGTCAGCCGGGATGCCGAGCCGATCTGCGCGCGAGCGGACGTAAGACAACGCCGCCTGCGCCGATTCCTTCATGACGTCGCCAAGATGACCAGTCAGCGTGAGCCCCTTTTTGCCGGCCATACGTGTGGCTTCGATGAACAAAATATCACCGCCATTAGGCGTCCACGCCAGACCAATAGCGACTCCCGGCTCCATAGTCCGTTCTGCGACTTCCGAGAAGTATTTTTCCGGTCCCAGGAGTTCCTCTACTTTCCGTGATGTGATCTGCGTCACGCCGGTATGCCCTTCGGTGATGGCGCGCGCTACTTTCCGGCAAATGCGTCCTAACTCACGTTCGAGATTGCGGACGCCCGCCTCATGCGTATAGCTTCGCGCCACCAACAGGATTGCTTCATCGTCAAACGCAATCTGTTCCGCCGTCAGGCCATTCTCCCTGATTTGTTTAGGAATGAGGTGGCGTTTGGCGATTTCGAGTTTCTCCTCTTCCGTGTAGCCCGCCAACTCGATGACCTCCATGCGGTCCTTCAGCGCGGGCGGCACCGGTTCTAAGTAATTGGCCGTCGTGATAAACATCACTTTCGACAAATCAAAGGGCACATCGAGATAGTGGTCTTGGAACGTAAAATTTTGTTCCGGATCCAACACTTCTAATAAGGCAGACGCTGGATCGCCGCGAAAATCCATGCCAAGTTTGTCGATTTCGTCAAGCATGAAGAGCGGGTTGTTGGAGCCCGCCGTGCGCAGCGACTGAATGATCCGTCCCGGCAGGGAGCCGATATACGTGCGTCGATGTCCGCGGATTTCCGCTTCGTCGCGCACGCCGCCTAACGAGATGCGCACAAACTTTCGCCCCATGGCGCGTGCGATCGAGCGGCCAAGGGAGGTTTTCCCTACGCCGGGAGGACCGACGAAGCACAAAATTGGTCCTTTGGGATCTTGGCGCAACTTCCGCACGGCAAGGTATTCAAGAATCCGATCTTTAATTTTCTCAAGATCATAGTGATCTTCGTCTAATACTTGCCGCGCGTGGGGAATATCAAGGTTGTCTTCGGTCGAAATCGCCCAGGGAAGATTCACAAGCCACTCAAGGTAAGTCCGCACCATGGAGTGTTCGGCTGATTCAGGTGGGATGATGCGCAGCCGCTCTAACTCATTGTCAGCGGCTTTGCGGGCTTCCTCCGGCATCCTGGCTTCTTCAATTTTCTTTTTCAGCTCCTCAATTTCGTTCGAACGGGTGTCGCCCTCGCCCAGTTCCTTCTGAATCGCCCGCATTTGCTGGCGCAGGTAGAATTCTTTCTGGTTCTTATTCAGTTCGCTCTGGACCTGTGATTGAATCTTGTGTCCTAGTTCAACCAGCTCGATTTCTCGATTCAGAATCGTCGAGAGTTTCTCCAGGCGCGCGCGGACATCGAGCGTGTTTAAAAGGTCTTGTTTCTCGTCGCTTGAGATATTGAGCTGCGAGGCGACCAGGTCCGCCACACGGGCGGGATCTTTAATATTCATCACCACACCCTGCAGCTCATCTGGCAAGTACGGCACCATAGAGACAAACTTTGAGAACTGACTCACCATGTGAGCTTGCAGCGCGCTCAGATCCCTTGACGTCTGTACATGATCGGACAACAGCGCGACGCGGGCGCGGAGATAAGGCTCGTACTGCAGATACTCTTTAATCTCAATGCGTTGAATGCCCTGGATGAGAATGCGCATGCTCCCATCGGGATACTTTAACATTTTAAGAATCCGCCCCGCGCTGCCGCGTGAGAAGAGCGCTCCAGGTTCGGGATTCTCATCCTCGGCGTTCTTTTGCGCTGCCAACCCTAAAATGCGGTCACCTTTTAGACAATCATCAACGAGTTTCAGAGAAGAGCCGCGCGAGATAAGCAAGGGGACGATCGCAGACGGGAAAATCACAACTCCACGTAGAGGTAAGATCGGTAACTCGGACGGCACCGTTACGCTCGCCGGATCTTCATCAAATCCAACAGGCCGATGTTCCTGGCCTTCTTCCTCCCCACTGGCGCGGATTGGAAAATCTGCCATTGAGGTTTCCTCCAATGCAACTCAGAGCAAAAATTTCAGCCCTGAAAAAAGATTAATACATGCCCTGTGCTTGCTCAAGGGGTAAAGACTAGCTACAACCGTCAATTACGCCCTTGGGAAGCGCCGCCTATGAGTAACGAGAAGCTCTTCTCTCTTGCTGAGGTTAATGCTCTTATCCCACGAATCGAACTGATCATGGAAAAAATACAGCGCCTCCGTTTGCATATTCAGCAAGAGCGAGAACACCTCGGTCATAGTTTTGACCAATGTGCGCACGATGTGACGATTGCGCAACTGTTGCGTGAAAAACCCACACTCCGTCCCTTGTGCGCGGAATTGGCGCGGGCTGTCCAAGCAATCGAAGAATTGGGCGGCGTCTGTAAAGGGTTAGATCTTGGACTTGTTGATTTCCCCGCGCGTCTTGGTGATGAAATTGTCGAGCTTTGCTGGCAATATGGCGAAAAAGAGATCGCTTACTATCATCGCCGTGACGAAGGATTCGCTGGACGTCGCAGGCTCAAACCCTCCTCTCAACCTCGTACGCCTCATCACTAAATAGCTGCCTGATTATACCACGTCATGAAAAGATATCGAGCTGTTCTGTTCGATTTATTTGGTACGGTTGCACTCTTTGATCCTACCAAATTGCCGGTGTTTGACTGGGACGGCCAGCAATCCCGTTCAACGATGGGACAGTTGCGCCATATCTATGAGCAGAAAGCTCCAGCGGCGTCGTTTGAGCGCTTTTTTACTGCACTCTCAGAGGTGAGTAAAGAGTTGGCGGAGGAGCGCGCGCGCAGCATGCGAGAATTTTCGTCTCTCTATCGGTTTGAGCAAACGTTGCTGCGCGCAGGCTTCACGCCCTCCGCCGAGACCTTGCGCCTGGCTGAAGAATTATCTCTCGCTCATATGGCCATTTTAGCGAGTGCGACTGCGGTGCCTATCGAGCACGCCGACTTTTTGGCGCAAGTGCGCCTGCGGTATGCAACGGCCCTGGTGTCAAATTTCGATCATGGCCCGACGGCGCGGCGCGTTTTGCAGTCCGGTGGAGTAGGAGAACATTTCCATCATATTTTCGTATCTGCTGAGCATG
Organism: Candidatus Methylomirabilota bacterium; assembly: GCA_035575235.1. GTDB lineage: Bacteria > Desulfobacterota > Binatia > Bin18 > Bin18 > SYOC01. Next base: position 2,782 of record DATLYA010000297.1, on the reverse strand, counting down.
GTTGGCGCAAACCGCATCCGCAAATTTTTACCGATGCGTTGTCGTCGCTTGGGGTGGGCCCAGAGGAGGCGCTGTTTGTGGGGGATTCTCCCTACGATGACATCATCGGCGCCAAAGCGGTCGGCATGGATGTAGCCTGGGTGAATGCGCAGCATGCTGCTTTGCCTGATCAGGCGCCCGAGCCGGACCTCATCGTGCTTGCCATTCCACAGCTGCGTGCAGTTCTGTTGTGATGCTGTCTTATCCGCCCTGCCTTGTTCCCGTCCCACCTTGGCGCATACGCTTGCGTAAAATGGGAATGGCGTTGATTTTCACAACACGCAGCAGGTCCCAATAAATGCCGCGCGGACGCGGATACACCGAACGCGTGGCGATGACTTCATTGGGCGTGATGAGGAAATCGACTGGCAGGTCGTGTGGGAACATGGGAATCTTGTAGGGGACAAGCTGTTGAGGATGGATAGTCGTGACGATAGGGGTCAACTCACGGACTTTGCCTTCTTCACGCAGCAGGCCGTACTCGAGATCGGAAAATCCGCCGCCTTTGCCAACGCGCGCGCCATCGCGTCCCACAGCCACAGAGCCGCAAATGATGAGATCCGTGTGGCGCATCTCACGCGGCGACACCAGGCGGCCATACTTCAACGCGCCCCTGATGTTGACGGCCAGGAACGCTCGGTTGCCCAGCCGCTGTGGATCGATCTCCAGGAAACATTTTTCCGCGCGCAGGCGCGGCACGGCCATGTAGAGCACCTTGCCGTCCGCAAGCGCAGCTCGGCGGATCGCTAACTGAGGGGCGTCTGGATTCACTTTGATGACTTGCGCGCGCCGCCACACCGTCAAGTCGCGGAGGAGGCGCGCCGCCTTTTCCGCCCCCAGGAAATTAGGAATGCGACCGTAGGCGTTGGGAAAGCGAACGGCTCCCTGCTGAGTCAAGAGCTGCCAGATGGAATTGCGGATCTCCGCCTTCATGGTGACCCACTGGCCATTATCTTGAGAATACCGTTCGCGTGCGGCCATTGTTTCGGCCTCTAGGCTAGAAATTTGCGCTCATGCATTTGTTGTTCATACAGACCATAGAACGCGAAAAAAAACAATACGCTCACCGGTGACAGTACCGCAGGAATTCCCTACAATCGCTTCACCTCTACGCAGCGATAGCGCGTATTGAGGAATTTGTCAGGGATTTTCATGATGCTGCTGAGGAAGAATCGTCTCATCACACACGGTCTCTCCGGTTTGTCGCTCATCTTCCTCTGGATTAGGACCTGAGGAAGGTGCGTAAGGAATGTCTACGGATGAACCGCTCCGCTTTCCTGCGGTTTGGCGCTGCAATAGGCACTGATCGCACATCGTTAGCGAGTACGTGCTGGGATTGTGGAAGGGATAACCACCTTAGCTGTCAGACGAGAAGGCGAACGATTCTCCTGTGAATAAGCTGTGGATAGGTCTGTGAATCACGATATGAATTTGTAAAGAAATTAAAGGGTTAATCAGTTGTGCGTATCTTTTAGGCACAAGCGCCTGAGGAGGAAGCATGCCCCAGAAAGAACCACGAATAGAGAGCCAGGTTATGACCAGCTCTGGTGATGCAATGAAAAAAATTGAGCGCTTCTTACGCCTGCTCACCTGGCAGATGTTTTTCTTATTAGCCATTCTGTTGTACTTGGCGTTACGTCCCCAAGCCGGACGCTACCAATTCACCGTAGTAGGGGATGATGTTGGGGTGTTCGATACGTCTAATTCTCAAGCATGGATGATTAAACTGCAGAAGAAAAGCGTCACGCCCGGCGAACAACTAGGCAGCGGAGCTGCTCCTACAGGAGAGGGACAAGCAACAGGCGAGGGGAAACAGTGAGCAGATTAGTTCCTTGGCTTATTGAGTCATCAAGCTATTGCTGAAGACAATGCCTCCAAGATGCAATCTCTCAGTGTCGCCATAGCGTCAGACTGCAAATTTTTGCTGAAAGCTCAAAGCCGACAGCTGAAAGCGAGGAGTAGATATGGAACGTCTCGGCGTGGTCTTATCAACAGCGACGGAAGCTCCTCCCAAGGAGTTTGTTGCACTCGGTCGTCTAGCGGAGGAGCAAGGGTTTGACGCAATTCTCGTGAATGAAGGGAGAGGCGATGCGCTGGCGTGTTCCGAGGCGATTGCTTTGCACACTTCACGTATTCGAGTCGGGACCAATATTGCTAATATCTACTTTCGTCATCCGTTTCTCGCAGCCATGACTGCGGCGACGATTGCGGAATTATCGAACGGCCGCCTGCTGCTTGGCTTTGGCGTGAGCCACCGTCCCCTGCTGGAGTCCCTTGGCGTCAAGATGGATCAGCCGCGCCACTATATGCGTCACTATGTCCAAACAGTAAAAAAAGCTTTGCAGGGGGAATCGCTGGGATCATTCCTCCGTCCGCGTCCTTCTGCCTATCCAGTGCCGGTGTATGTCGCGTCCGTCACCACGGAAACGGCTGAGGTTGGCGGGGAGTGCGGCGACGGCATCATGCCGTTTCTCCCTTCACGGTCGTATCTGACGCGCTTGCTTGCAGCAGCGAAAAGCGCTGCGCAACGCGCAGGAAAGGATCCTGCTGCAGTAGATTGTATTGTCAGTATCCCGACGTTTCTTTCTGAAGACCTCGAGCAGGCGCGGTCCGCCGCCCGGTACAACCTGGCGTTTTTCGCCCAGTTGCCTTTCTACCGCATGCAATGGCGGCGTTGTGGGTTCGTTGACGAAATGAATGCCCTAAAAGAGTTGTGGCAACGGCGGGGAGACCGCCGTGCGGC
>DATLYA010000296.1:0-22136 GCA_035575235.1 Candidatus Methylomirabilota bacterium | reverse complement strand
GACGCCTGGCGCTTGCAGAATCCACGCGCAGGCAATCTGGGTCGGCGTGACGCCGCGCTCCTTGGCGATCTGTTGCGCCACAAGGGCAATCTCGTAATCATTCTCATGGAAATACAAATTCCTGGCGACTTTATCGGTCTGCGCCCGTTTGGTCGTGCCCGCGTTGGGATTACGCGCGCGCTCTCCTTCTAACAGTCCGCGCGCCAGCGGACTCCAGGGAATGAGCGCCACGCCTTGATCGATGCACAGCGGAATCATCTCGCGCTCTTCTTCGCGGTAGATCAAATTGTAATGGTTTTGCATGCTAATGAAGCGATGCCAGCCATGTTCTTTGGCTGTATAGAGCGCCTTGGCGAATTGCCACGCCGCCATGCTGCTGGCGCCGAGATAGCGCACTTTGCCTGCGCGCACCAGGGAGTCAAGCGCTTCCAAGGTTTCTTCGATCGGCGTCCCGTAGTCCCAACGGTGGATCTGGTAGAGATCAACATAATCCATCTTCAGTCGGCGCAGCGAATTTTCACAGGCCTCGATGATGTGCTTGCGGCTCAGGCCGCGGCGGTTCGGGCCGGGACCCATTGGGCCGTTCACCTTTGTCGCCACAACAATATCATCGCGTGAGGCCATCTCGCCCAACCAACGGCCGGTAATTTCTTCGCTGACGCCGGTTGAGTACACATCAGCTGTATCAAAGAAGTTCACTCCGGCTTCGAGCGCGGCGGCGAAATGTTCGCGCGCTTCGTCAGCGCCGACAGTCCATTCGCGCCACTTGCCATCGCCGTAGCTCATGCAGCCCAGGCAGATGCGGGACACCGTCACTCCGGTATTGCCTAGCTTCGTGTAGTGCATGGGGGTCTCCTTTCTGTGATTGAGTTCTGCGCTCCTGACGCCCTACGAGCGCGGCGTGAGCCGCTCGCGCACCCGCGGAATGCGCTCCGCGCCCCAAAACAACTCCCCATTGACGAGGTAACTGGGAACGCCAAACACTCCCATGGCTTCTGCTTCCGCGCGCAACCGGTCGTGTTCCTTGCGGCCTTCACCATGGAGATAAGTCAGAAACTCAGAGGCGTCGACTCCCGCCTCTTCCAGGACGCGCTGAATAACATGGGGGTCCTCGATCTCAAGTTCGCGTTTCCAAAACCGCTCATACACCGTGTCGTGATAGCGACGGAAATCGCCCCGGTGTTTGGCGTAGAGCATGCCGATGTGCGCGATGGACGAATCAAAAATGTGCCGAGGACCGCGAATAATCAGGCCGCGCCGGTTCGCTTCACGGCGGCAATCCATGTAACTATACTTGACCCGGCGCCATTGATGGGAATTGCGAGCCTCGCTGATGACCCGTCCAGCGTCATCGACCTCGGCGGAGCCGAGAAAGCTTGGGATGTCAAGCGTATACGGCACGAAGTCCACCTGCACATCGAATTCTTCTTGCAGGCGGAAGGTCTCTTCTTGCGCGAGATAGGCGTACGGACTTTTGTAGTCGAAGTAGTGCGTGATTGTTTTAATCGCCATGGCTCATATTCCCCCTTAGGATGTTCAATCATCCTTGATGTGTGTGATATTGCAAGACCTCTGGTTGCTCTCACCCGACTTAGAGAGCAATGCTTGGCAGAGGCATGAGGGCATATGAACAAATTGACTGACCGTATGAGCCATCTCGTTGATGATTGGGAAACGCATGCAGAGAGTTTCCGGCGCACGGGCTTTTGGGGCGCGTTTGGCGGCGCGGGCGGCGTCTTGCTCGCGCGTGACACCGGGCGCTTGCTGCTGGCCCGCCGCTCACTGCGCGTGCTGCAGCCGGGAACTTGGGGAACGGTTGGCGGGGCGCTCGATCATGGCGAGACTCCAGAAGAAGCGGTCATTCGGGAGACACGAGAAGAGGTGGGTATTCACGTGCGACATGAGGATCTTCATTTGTGTTACACCTATCGCAATGCGCGAACACAATTTGTCTATTATAACTACATCGTGCTCGTGCCCGAGGAGTTCGAGCCAGTGCTCAACTGGGAAGTGTCGGAGCACGCCTGGGTGGAGTTTGGCGACTGGCCTGATCCGCTCCATTTCGGCATGCAGACCTGGCTGCAGGATCCACAGGGCGAATCCATGCTACGAGTGCTCATCCAGCGGGTTGCCGCCACACGCCTTACGTAGAGCACTAGCAACAGGAGAGGGACAGTGGTCGGCCTCACGATGAGTTCCAGCTCCTCACTCCCCCTCTGTCTGGCCCGCTCAGCCACGAATCGAGCGCGCCGATGTCATTGCTAGCCTGTCTCTCCTCCTTCCTGACCCGTCTAGCAGAGAGCTGAACACCGTCGCAGTCCTCCAGACCCCCACGGCGGCCTCGTGCTGGTATAAGCGGTTTGATTGTAGAACAAAGCACACAAGCTCGACTTTATCCAATCAGGCGGCGTAACAAACCGTCTCTGTTAAGCGCTCGAACAAGGAGCGAGGGATTTTTACCGTCTCTGTGTGGAACTCCGACATGGGAAAATGGCAGGCGCTCCACAACTCCCGTCTGACCACTGCGAGTGCATCCGAGAACGTCGGCCGCCCCTTGGCGTACCGCGCTGCCGTGCGCACGACACGGGCCTCCATCTGGAGTAACGCGTGCGCACGGCAGCGTCACCAGCGAGTACAGACCGAACAACACCGGCGTAGTCCGCCCAATGGCTAAGTCACTCCATTGCCGCTGGGTCTCAATCCCTAGATGGGCGCGGGCTTCTTCCAAGGTCACCTCCATTGTCCAGCGGCGCACGAACCACTCTAAGAGCTGCGTGGGCGCAGGATCAAGTCGCGTGGTCACCAGAGCTTGCGGCTCAAACTCGCCCTGCGGGTCGCGAATCAAACCCCAGCGAATGGTCACGGGCGGCAGGCCAGTGTGGCACCCCACGGCGGTGTCCGTGCAAATTTCCACCTCTCGTACTCCTCCACCATACCACTTGGAAACGGTCACCGAGGTCCACTGGGTCTGCGGATTCTTCAGCACCTGCTGCAGGGTCTGGCGGCGAGCCCCTTTCTTGCGTGGCCGCCCATTTTGCCGGGGAGCACGGGGCGGCGCGAGATCGTCCAAGGCTGCATCGAGCCGCAAACGGGTGATCAAGCTCACCCCAGGAGTCTCCCTGACCCGCTTGAGTAACTCGATCACGGCATAGGAGCTATCGGCCACCACCACCACCTCCCGCTCCGGTAGCCAGCGATGGAGCAGCCCCACGGGTTGCCCAGCCCCTTGCGGTAACGTCTTGTGGCGCTGCCCCCGCTGCTGATGATAACGCTCCGAAGGACACAACGCCGTGAGGAATGGCAACGCTCAGACTCGTCCCGCCCAGGCAATCTCGGCCAGCAGCATCGCACAAAGCCAGCGCAGTCCAGTGGCTTTCACGACGTGCGAGCGTGAGGACCGCACCGGATCGCGATAGACCCCTTTGGCCTTGATCTTCGCTCCCCGCCGTCGTTCCAGCGTGTCGTCGATGCCAATGACGACTGGCCCTGCGGGCACGAAGGTATCCACCACCATCTCAAGCAGCACCCGGGCCACGGCCACGCTCGACCACCGCGCCCGATTTAGCACCCGATGATACTTCTGAAACTGCCGCTCCCGGCTTACCCCCATCACCCGTAACACTGCCGTCACGGTGCGTTTGCCCGGCACGAGCAGCGCCCCCACCACCAACACCTGCGCGTGTTCCCACACCCGCTTGGAAAACAAGGAGGCGAACTGTACAATCAGACGCGTCAGAGTGGCAGGCATGGACAGCATTCCTCACCTCTTTTGGCACAAGAGTGGGAATCAGCTTACAAACCTGTCGCTCTGCTTTCAAAGCCACCTCCAATGGATAAAGTCGAGACAAGGAGTTGGTAGAAAAGACAATCCTGTCATTGCGAGGAGGCGCAGCCGACGAAGTACTCTTAAAAAAAGACAAAGATTGCTTCGCGCCGTTTAGCCTGAGTCCTTCGATTCCGCTGCGCTACGCTCAGAATAATTTGGCGAAGGGCTGGCCATGACACCGTGGCTGTATAGCAGACTGTAGAGGTTTACCCCGTCGTCCTCAAATCACAGTTGCCAAACCCCTACCTTTTCGTTTCTCGTCTTCCATTCCACGTTTTACGTTTCACGCTGCACATCTCACGTCTCCCCGATTCCCCGATTCTCTGTCTTTCCCTGGCCTTCCTCTTCCTCTCCCAGCCAAAAGCTGATAGCTGATAGCTGACTGCCTTGAGAAAGGGAGGGCGCTATGAAGTTTGGCATTTTCTACGAACTCTCTGTCCCGCGTCCATGGGATAAGGAATCCGAGCGCACCGTCTACATGAACGCACTCGAACAAGTACGACTGGCCGACGAGCTTGGGTTTGACCAGGTCTGGGCCGTTGAGCACCATTTCCTCGAAGAATACTCGCATTGCTCCGCGCCTGAGTTGTTTCTGACCGCCTGTGCAATGCAAACGAAAAACATCCGTGTGGGACACGGCATCGTTACCTGCGTGCCGGAATTTAATCACCCCATTCGGATCGCCGAACGCGCCGCCGTGCTTGATATTCTTTCAGGCGGGCGCCTGGAATTCGGCACCGGTCGTTCCGCTACCTGGACGGAACTCGGCGGCTTCCGCGCCAATCTCGACACGACGAAACAAAGTTGGGACGAGTTCGTGCACTGTATTCCACAGATGTGGACGCAAGAGCGTTTCTCTTATGAGGGGCGCTTTTTCTCCATGCCGTCGCGCGCCGTGCTTCCCAAACCGTATCAAAAACCGCATCCTCCTATGTGGGTGGCGGTCACCAGTCCCGGTACGGAACTCGACGCCGCTGATCGTGGGCTAGGCAGCCTGGGCGTTTCCTTTTCCTCCTTTGCTGAACAGGAAGCGAAGATCAAAGAGTATCGCCGCCGCATCCGCAACTGCACTCCGGCGGGCAAGTTTGTCAATGAACAGGTCAGCACGGTGAACTTTCTCTTCTGTCACGAAGACGACGAAGAGGGCGCGCGCGTTGGACTGAATATGGCCCGGTATTTTAATTACCTGGCCAATCAGCTTGACATGGCCAAGGAAGTGTTTCCCACTAAGTCATATCCGTCTGCCGGTTTGCTTCCTTCGTTACGCCGACAAGCCGTCGCGCCAGGCGAAGCCAATAAGCCGCCAGAGGGGCTCACCGTTGGCAATCCGGCGCGTCTCATCGAGGTCATCAAAAAGTGGGAAGGCTGCGGCATTGACCGGATCAACTTTGTGTTAAATTGCGTGGAGATGATCCCGCGGAAGCAGGTGCTGAACAGCTTGCGGCTCTTCGCCAAAGAGGTCATGCCTGCCTTCACGGAGAAACCGGCTCAGGCGGCTGCCGCGGGAGGTCGGTAATGCCGCTCTCGGGAACACGAAATGTACAAACAGTAGCGGCGCGTGCGCCGCTGCTGCGCGGATTTGACACTGACGTATGGGAGCTGCCCGGCGCAGAAATTCTGCATCTCGCGTTCGAAGTCGAGGCAGAACCAGCAGTCTCCCTGCTTCCGCCAGCTCTGCATCCCAGTATTCCACCGTATGTCACCCTGTGGGTCGCGCGGTATCCCCAAAGCCCGGTCGGCCCGTTTGCGCTGGCGCAAGTGCGGCTGGTTGGTCGAGCGGGCGTGCGGCCTCGTGGGTATTTGCTTGGGGCGTATACCGACTCGGAACAGGCCGCAACTGAACTGCGAGCGCGATGGGGGTTTACCATTGCGCCTGGCGCTATCGCTATTGATGCGCGTCATGATCGCATCATCGGACGCGTACAGCGCACTGGCGAGATGATTCTGGAGATGGAATTGCAGAACCCAGAGCAGATTTCTGGTTCGGACGTCACCTATGCTGATGGGTTGAACCTTGCCAGAGCGATTATAGAGGGACAAGAGCGTCCTATTCTTATCCAGGTCGATCCTGAGTACGTCTTCCTTAACGCACAGCGTGGGCGTCCTCGCTTGCTCGCCTTTCAGGGGGAGGCTTGGGGTACGGACAACAAGCTTCGCTGCACCACGCCGATCGCGGCGGTTTTCACGCGTTGTGACACCGATTTTCCGAAACTCCGCTTTGCGCTTGATCCGACTGTGCAACAGGCTCGTGGGCGGATTCGACTGACAGAGGCAGGCGCGCGCCGCTAACGCGCCAGTAACTGACTGGAAAGTCATCATCTCGTTGTCTGGCTGACAGCTAAGCGCTACAAACGAAAAGCAAGAGAAAGGAGGCCCTCATGAAATTCGGTATATTTTACGAACTCTCCGTCCCGCGTCCGTGGGACAAAGAAGCCGAGCGCAAAGTGTATATGAACGCCCTGGAGCAGGTGCGGCTGGCCGACGAGCTTGGGTTTGACCAGGTCTGGGCCGTGGAGCACCATTTCCTTGAAGAGTATTCGCATTGTTCCGCGCCCGAGCTGTTCCTCACCGCCTGCGCCATGCAGACGAAGAATATCCGCGTCGGGCATGGCATCGTCATTTGCGTACCGGAGTTCAACCACCCCATTCGGATCGCCGAACGCGCCGCCGCGCTCGACATTCTCTCCGGCGGCAGACTGGAATTCGGCACGGGCCGGTCCGCGACGTGGACGGAATTAGGCGGATTCCGCGCGAATCCTGATGAGACTAAGAAGAGCTGGGATGAGTTCGTGCACTGCATTCCCAAGATGTGGACGCAGGAGCGGTTCAGCTACGAGGGCCGCTACTTCTCCATGCCGTCGCGCGCCGTGCTCCCCAAACCGTATCAAAAACCACATCCGCCCATATGGGTAGCGGTTACGAGTCCAGGGACAGAGCTCGATGCGGCGGATCGCGGCATCGGCAGTCTTGGCGTGACGTTTACCACGTTCGCTGAACAAGAAGCGAAAGTAAAAGAATATCGCCGTCGCATTCAGAACTGCAACCCGGTGGGATCGTTCGTCAACAATCAGGTTAACACGGTGAATTTCCTCTTCTGCCATGAAGATGATGAAAAGGGCGCGAAGATCGGCATGGGGATGATCCAACACTTCAACTACCTGGCCGCGCAGCTCGACATGGCCAAAGAAGCGTTCCCTACGAAATCCTATCCGTCCGCAGGGCTGCTCCCCTCGTTGCGGCGTCAGGCGTCGAGCCCGGGGACGCTTGGTCAAGTTCCAGAGGGGATCGCCGTCGGCAATCCTGCGCATATCATTCGGGAGTTGAAAAAGTGGGAAGCGTGCGGTGTAGATCGCGTGAGCTTCATGTTGAACGCCGCTGAGATTATTCCGCAGGAACAGGTGTTGAACAGCTTGCGGCTCTTCGCCAAAGAGGTCATGCCGGCTTTTGCCGACTCACGCCCGCAAGCCGCTGCAGGAGGAGGCCGCTGATGCCGATCTTTGGCAAACAAGATGTGCAAACGGTCGCCGCCCGCGCGCCGTTGATGACCGGGTTTGACACCGAGGCGTGGGAACTTAAAGGTGCAGAAATCCTCAACCTCGCGTTCGAAGTCGTTGAAGAGCCGGCGGAGTACCTCGTGCCTCCCGCCCTGCATCCGAGCATTCCGCCATATGCGACGCTCACTATCGCACGATTTCCGGAGAGCCCGATTGGTCCGTTCATGCTCGCCCAGGTGCGCCTGGTCGTGCGGGCGGGCATTCGCCCCCGCGGTCTCTTATTGAAGGCCTACACCGATTCCGACAAGGCCTTAGCGGAGCTGCCGAGGCGCTGGGGGTTCTCGCTCGGTCGCGCCCACATTGTACTGCAGGCGCGGCATGATCGCGTCATTGGACAGGTGATCCGCGACGGGCAAACCATCCTCGATATGGCGCTGGAAAACCCGGAGCAGATCGCCGGCTCTGAGGTCACCTATCTCGACAGCCTGCATCTGGCCCGTGTGGTCGAAAATGGCAAGGAAGTTCCGGTAATCGTGCAGGTCGATCCAGAATACGTGTTCCAGAACGCGCAGCGTGGTCGGCCACATCTGCTCGCGTTGCAGTCGGACGCCTGGGGCGGCGAAAACCGTTTACGCTGCACCAATCCAATGCACGCCACCTTCTGCCGCTGTGACACGGACCTGCCGAAACTGCGCTTCGGTATGGACCCAACCATTCCCGCGGTCCAAGGCAGCCGGCGTCTCGCCGCGTAGGGGCGATCCCGCAGGCCACCCTCCCCAGAGGGCGAGGCAGCGCCTCGCCCTTACTTGCGCCCGATCTCGTGTTCGTCTGGCAGAGGACTCAGTTGCTCAGGCTGGAGCATCTGGTTGTCTTGGGATTGAGATCCTCGCCTCAGTCCACGGATACGCTGTAACCAGTCTTTTCGTTCTTGGAGAGAAATTTCAAACCAACCAAGCGGTATAACCGCCTGTGATCTACAGACCGGGCAAGCGCCCTGCGTAACATGCGTGAGCAGTTCACCACAACTATTGCATCGGTAAGAGAATCCCGCCTTCGTCATCACGCCTCCTGACTCCACACTCGGGGAATTCTGCTTTCGGACCATGAGACAAAACTCTGCTCGCCATGACGCTTTGCCCGTATGCCATGTAGTGGGGGTTTTGTCCCATAGTCCTTAGAGAGAGTCTATCATTTTTTACCTTAGCAGACCCGCTTTTGTGTGTCAGACCGTCAGAGTAGACAATCTCTCTCTCTTTCCGGCCGCTTTCTCCTGATTCCGGCTTACCACAGCTCGCGCACTGGCAAGGCAAATCCAGGGAGAACCGGATCGCCGCGAAGTATGTCAGGGTTGACTACCACTTCCATGGGTTGATTGGGGCGGTAGATGTACACGCGTTGATCAAAGGGATCAATCAACCACCCCAGCCGCGCTCCATTGTCGATATACTCCTGCATTTTCTCCTGAAGATCCGTCAAACGGTCTGTTGGTGAGCGGAGCTCGACGACAAAGTCAGGGCAAATGCGAGCAAACCCCTCTTGCTGTTCTGGTGAGAGTGCTTCCCAACGTTCTCGTTTTGTCCATGAGGCGTCAGGAGAGCGTTTCGCGCCGTTTGGTAGGGTGAATAACGTGGAAGAGTCACACGCGAAGCCAGTGCCATCCGCTTCCGCCCAGATATCCAAGTACCGAGCAAGCCGACTATTACGTCTTCCAGTTGGTATTCCTGTCGGCGGCATAATGACTAACTCCCCCTGAGCGGTCAGTTCGAGACGTAAATCTGGATTCTCTTCACAAAGGCGGAGGAATTGCTCTTCACTGAGCTGAACCCCCTTGAGGTTGAGTTTGAATGGGACTGGCAGGGAGCCTGGTTCACTGAGCTGGGACATAGATGCTCCTATATGTGGGGCGCTCCGGATCCGGATCACGGGGGCCTGCCCCTGCGGTGTACGGATGAGGCTTTGCTCATTCATCCGTACACCCTCTCTATAGTTTTATGCCGCTGTTTCTTGCGTCGCCTCAGACCGCGCCTTTTCCACCTTCACCGCGCAGAACTTAAACTCGGGAATCTTACCAAACGGGTCCAGCACATCATTGGTGAGCAGGTTCGCTGCGGCTTCACGGAAGTGGAACGGAATGAACACGCTGCCTTTTTGCGTGCGCGCGCCAATGCGCGCCTTGAGCACGATGGAGCCGCGGCGGGAACTCACTCGCACGAACTCGCCATCCTGGACGCCGAGCGCAGATAAATCCTCGGGATGAATTTCAACAAACGCCTCCGGCTCGATCGCGTCCAGCGCCTTTGAACGACGCGTCATTGTGCCGGTATGCCAGTGCTCTAGTACGCGGCCTGTGTTGAGCACGAGCGGATATTCGTCATCCGGCAGCTCCTTGGCGGGAGCAAATTCAGCAGGCACGAACTTCCCCCGACCCGTCGGAAAGCTGTCGACAAAAATGACGGACTGCGCAGGTTGGTCTGGGTCAGGACACGGCCACAGTTCTCCAGTGCTGCCTAGACGCTCATAGCTCAAGCCGGCCAGATTGGGCGAGAGCGCAGCGAGTTCACGAAAGATCTCTTCAGGCGAGTCATAGCGCATAGGATAACCCATACGCGTGGCGATCTCACAGATGATTTGCCAGTCGGGACGAGCCTGTCCCGGCGGATCAATGGCTTTGCGACCCAGTTGCACGCGTCGGTCGGTGTTGGTGTAGGTTCCTTCTTTTTCCGGAAAACTGGCGGCAGGCAAGATCACATCGGCGAACTCGGCGGTTTCAGTCAAGAAGATGTCCTGCACCACGAGAAATTCCAGGCTGGCCAGCGCCTTGCGCACTTTGTTGATGTTGGGATCGCTCAGGAAGGGGTTTTCGCCCATCATGTACATGCCTTTGATCGTGCCGTGTAAGGCGCCATGGGTGATTTCCACAACCGTGAGTCCTGGCTTGGGATCAAGCTGCACGCCCCATGCCTTTTCAAATTTTTCACGCACAGCAGGGTTATCGACGCGCTGGTAATCGGTGTAGACCATCGGGATCAATCCTGAATCTGATGCGCCCTGCACGTTGTTCTGGCCGCGTAGTGGATGCAGCCCGGCACCGGGACGGCCGATATTGCCGGTCATCAAACAGAGCGAGATGAGGCATCGCGCGTTGTCCGTGCCCGTGGTGTGTTGAGAAATCCCCATACCCCAGAAAATCATGGCGTTCTTGGCCTTGCCGTAGACGCGGGCGATCGTGCGCACCTGCTCAGCGGGCACGCCGGTGAGCTTCTCGACGAGTTCAGGAGTATAGTGCTTGACCGTTTCTTTCAACGCCGCAAAATTCTGCGTGCGTTTTTCGATAAAGTCTGCATTCGTCAACCCTTCAGCAATAATGACATGCATCAGGCCATTGAGAAATGCGACGTCCGTCCCTGGTTTATAGCTGATGTAATACTGCGCGTGATCAGCCAACGCAGGGCGGCGAGGGTCAATGACGATCAAGGTTGTGCCGCGTTCGGCTGCTTGCTTGAAAAACGTGGCGGCGACGGGATGATTCTCGGTGGTGTTGGAACCAATGACGATGGCGACGTCAGCGTATTGAATATCGCCGAAGACATTCGACACCGCGCCTGAGCCGATGGTCTCTTGCAGCGCGGCGACCGACGAGGCATGACACAGGCGGGTGCAGTGATCCACATTGTTCGTGCCAAACACGGCGCGCACGAGTTTCTGGAACAGGTACGCTTCTTCATTTGAGCATTTGGCCGAGCCGAACCCGGCAAGCGCGCCTGGTCCGTGTTGATCACGAATGCCTTTCAGGCGCGACGCGACGAGGTCGAGCGCTTCTTCCCAGGTCGCTTCACGAAATGCAGGCATCACCTCAGCGTAATCTACAATGCCGCCTGGTTTCCGCTGCCATTTCCCGTCTTCGCCGCGGACATCGCGGGAGAGAGGACCTTTCGGATAGAATTGTGGACGGCGGATCAAGGGAACCGTCAGTCGTTGTGGATGCAGGGCGTAATCAAAGCCGTAGCGCCCTTTCACACAGAGCCGCCCATGATTTACCGGACTCTCTCGACCGCTCACCTGGACGATCTTGTTGTCTTTAACGTGGTATGTAATGGCGCAACCAACGCCGCAGTATGGACAGACAGAGTCTACCGCTTTAGTTTCCGATAACGCGACATCGACTGTCAAAGGCTTGTTCAAGAGTGCGCCGGTCGGACACACAGCGGCGCACTCCCCGCAGGAGACACACGTGGAGTTGCCCATAGGCAAATTCAAGTCAAACCCAATGTGTGTATGCGCGCCTTTGCCCGTGCGGCCAATGACCTCGTTGTTCTGGATATCATCGCACCCGCGAATGCAGCGGTCGCAGAGAATGCAGGCGTTATGGTCTACAGCGATAACTGGCGACGAAGGATCATGCCCGTCTTCAACAAGGCGCGGGCGAAAGCGAATCCCCTCACCCTGGCCCTCTCCCGGAACCGTGTGGGGGTGAGTCTGAGACCCGTCTGTTTTTTTGCAGAGTCCGTACTTTTCACCGAGCAATTCTAATTCACAGTTGCCGTTCTTCTTGTGTTTTGCGCATGGAGTTGGATGATCGGCCAGCAACAGCTCGACCAACATCTTGCGCGAGCGCTCGATCCTGTCGGAGTGGGTCGTGACTTCCATCCCTGCTTCGACCTGGCGAATACAGGCGGCCTGAGCAACGCGGGCGCCTTTGACATCCACAGCGCACACGCGGCAGACCGCGACAGGCGCCAGACGAGGATCATGGCAGAGCACGGGAATATGTATGTCGAGTTTTCGCGCCGCCTCCCAGATCGTTGTGCCTTCCGGCACAGCGATGGTCTGGCCGTCGATGGTCAAGGTGAGAGACTTTTCTACTGCTGAATGCGTTGTCATGGTCATCGTCCTGTTGTGTAGGGGCGCGGCATGCCGCGCCCTCCCCTGGGTCGGACCCCTACCACAAATGTAATTCTTTCAGTTTCTCCTCTGGAACAAACCCCTGCTCGTTCCACCCTCGGGCTTTATAATATGCCTGGATCATTTCGCGCAACTCGGCGGAAGTCAAAAGGGTTCCCTGCGCCATCCCTGTAGAGAGCGGTTCAGTCAACAACCGGGGCGGCAGCCAGTCATCCTGTGGCTGCCAACCCTGACGCAGATTAAACAGTTTCTTGAGGATATTGATTCGTTCACCGATGCGGCGCACTTCGTCCGCAGCGTAGGACCAGCCAGTTACTTTGGCGAGCAACTCTGCTGCTTCAGGATAAAAATCGGTAAAACACCTCCGCAGAAATTTACAGATGATAAGCGAATCGAGCACGGCGGCGAAATCCTCCGCAGCGACGACCAACTCACCACGTCTGGGATCCGCATGCAAGCGATCCGCCTGTCCGGAAAAGTCAGCCTCATAGGCTCCTGACCGATTGTGGCAGGCGCCGCGCGGGCTCACTGCTAAGCCGAGCGCCATAGATTTGAGTCCCCGTGGTTCATAACCAGGGAGCTCCATGCCTTTGACATGCATCGCTAACTGTTCGGCTTCCGCGCCCACGTGCGCCGCCGCGCGCCGTGAGCCTTCCGCTAAGAGGGCTCCGACGCCGTTTCGTTTTGCGAGCGCGTGAATAGCGGCAAACAAAGCTGCGGCGTTGCCAAATCGTAAACCGAGCGCCGCGGCCTCCGGGAAGAGGCCTTTTTCTGCGCATTCCATGGCCCAAGCAATCGTGCCGCCCGTGCTGATGGTGTCGAGTCCGTACAGATCGCAGAGCTGCGCCGCGTGCAACACCGCGTCCGCGCTTTCGATGCCGCACAAGGGACCTAAGGCGAAGAGGGTTTCGTATTCCAGCCGTTGCTCCTCGCCATTTAGCGACCTGAATAGCCGTTCGCACCGGATAGTGCATGAGGCGCAGCCATGCGCCCGACTAAATGAGTCGGTCAGCAGCGTTTCACCGCTCAAGGCGTCAACATGAGCAAACGTGGATTGCTGAAAATTACGTGTCGGCAGGACTCCTAAGCGATTGAACACCGCGAGATTGGCCACCGTGCCGATTTCGCGATACTTCGCGGTCAGCGTGCTCACACTCTTCTGGCGCAGGACGTCTGCGATAACCTCGACGCCTGCGGGATCAGCCACGTTAGCGCGCATGCGTCCACGTAAAGCGATCGCTTTCAAGTTCTTCGCGCCCATCACCGCGCCAACGCCGCCGCGACCGGCATGACGGCCCTCATTGCTGATAGTCGCGTACCGTACCCGTTGTTCGCCTGCGACGCCAATGGCTGCGACCCGCGCTTCTCTGTCGCCAAGCGCTTCACGAATGGCGGTTTCTGTATCGCTCGCGCTTTTGCCCCACAGATGTGTCGCCTCCCTGATTTCGACCGTGTCCTCAGTGATCCACAGAAACACCGGCGCCGCTGCGGCTCCGGTGATGACAATGGCGTCGAGTCCTGTGCGCTTGAGTTCCAATGCGAAAAAACTCGAAGACAATGAATCCGCGATGAATCCGGTCAACGGAGACGTGGTAGTAACAGCGAACTTTGCTGTAGTAGTCAGGCCGGTACCGACGAGCGGCGCACTGGTGAAGATCAGCGGGTTCTCCGGCGCAAACGGATCAACCTGTGAAGGGGCATATTCATACAGCAAGCGGGTTCCCAGGCCGATCCCGCCGAGAACAGACTGAAGTTGATTTTCGGGAAGGTCACGCCAGAGCAATGTCCCGGTGGACAGCTCGACGTGAAGCATCCGTCCGTAGAAGCCGTACATGGCTCCACTTTAGAGAGCAAGGAGCAAAAGGCAAGGGAAGGTTAGGGGAGCAAAAGGAAATCTGGCGGAGCGACGCGACTTGAGCAGCCCATGCGGGGAAAGGAAAGAATTTTGAAGCAGACCGGATGTTGCTCAGCCCCCGGCATCACTCGACAGAATCAAGAGATGATCGCCGTCGTGAATCGGCGTGTTGTAGTCTTTGATGAACTCCAGACCGTTGAGATTACACGCATGCCCTGGCAGTAAAGCCTGCATGTCTGGGGCAATCACTGCGCCGAGCAACGCCGGGCACGCATTCGCCAAGGCGGTCAATGCATCGGTCACTGTTGCTGATGGTAAGAGCTGGAGTGCAATCTGGTTGGTTTTTGCTTTGAGCCGCGCTACCCCGAACAGCTCGATAATGAGACAGAGAGGGGGGACAGAGACAGAGCGAGCTAATCCATGCGCAGAATCGTTGTCTTTTCTCTCTGTCTCTGTCTGAGTTTTCCGTCTTGCGCGCCAGAGCGTCAGCGCCGCTTGATAGTCCTCGGGACTGTTCATGTTGCGGAAACTGAGCCCTTCTGAATCAAATCTGCGAATTTCTTCCTCCGAGACTTCTCGCGTGCGGACTTTTTTGTACAGGAAGATCGGACGCAGCTCGCCGCGTTCAAGCTGCTCCTGCAGCAATGGCGCAACGCTGCGCCGATAGACCGCGTGCAGAGGTTGAAGCCGTCCTTCCCAATGCGGCACGACCACGTCGTACTCTGTAGCCAGCGAAAGCAGGTGCGCAATCAGTTCTACATACAAAAACGGCGCGTCGCACGAGATGACGAAGCATAGCTCCTCTCGTGCGGCCCGTAAGCCGTACAAAATGCCCGCCACTGGTCCTTGATAGGCAACTTCATCGCGCACGAGCGTGACAGGCAGAGCTGGCAAATCCTGTCCGGGGGCCGCAACAAGGACAATGTCTGTAAATAGCCTTTGTAAAAGACGCACGGTGTGAGTGATCAACGGTTCCCCATCAAAGGGAAGCAGCGCTTTAGGCCGGCCCATACGCGAGCTTTTGCCGCCAGCCAGCACGACGGCAGAGGCAGGAACTGTACGTACGTGGGCAACCATAATCAAACAGAAACGGAGAAACGGAGACGGGGAGAATCGGAGAAGGAAAAGGAATTGGGGTTTCTCTCCGATTCTCCGATTCCCCGATTCTCCGATTCCCCTTTTAGAGGTTCGCGGTTCTCCGTTTCATTCTTGAGAATCTTCCTTCCGCTACTGCCGGAAACACACTCCCTCTGGGCATCGCCGTTGCGTCAAATGCGCCATAATCTCATCGCCAAAATATTTGAGCGCCGAGGTGATCGGCAATGGCGCTGCTTGACCTAAGCCACAGATGGAGGTGAGCTGCATTGTTTCCGCTAGTTCACCGATGAGGTCGATTTCTTTTGTGTCTGCTTGTCCGCGCGCGGCGCGTGCGAGAATCTGTACGATTTTATCGCTGCCCGCCCGACAGGGTACGCATTTGCCACACGACTCATTACGGAAAAACGTTACCACATTGAGCGCTACATCGAGCATGCAGGTTCCTTCGGCTAGCGCGACCACCGCGCCGGAACCGAGCATCGAGCCAACTTGCGCGAGCGATTGGAAATCCAGGGCGACATTGGACATCGACGCCGGCAGAAATCCCGATGAAGCTCCACCGGGAGAAAAGGCTTTGAGTTTTTTCCTGGCGCTCACGCCTCCGCCGTACTCTTGGATAAATTCTTCGACTGTAAGGCCAAGCGGCACTTCGTAGACGCCGGGCCGTTGCACATGGCCGCTCAGTCCCAGATATTTCAAACCGTTATTGTTACGCCCCTGACTTTTGAACCATGCTGCGCCACGCTGGAGAATACAGGGAATCATGCTGAGGGTTTCCACGTTGTTAATCAATGTCGGTTTACCCCAAAGTCCGTGTGTGCCAGGAAAGGGCGGTTTATTGCGCGGCTCAGCGCGCTTGCCTTCGAGTGCTTCCAACAAGGCGGTTTCTTCTCCGCAGATGTAGCCGCCGGCGCTGACAAAGAGTTCGATCTCACAGGAAAAATCCGAGCCGAAAATTTGCGCGCCCACAGCGCCGTGTTGGCGGGCTTCAGCCAACGCCCTCTCCAGCGCATGCTCCTGATCAGGGTACTCATGACGAATAAAAATAAACGCTTTGCGCGCGCCGACGACATAAGCGCCAAGGAGAAGGCCTTCCAGCAACAGATGGGGAAATTTCTCCATGAGGAAGCGATCCTTGAACGTGCCGGGTTCGCTTTCATCGGCATTGACGACGACGTATTTTTCGCTTCCCGTCGCGTTCCGCACGATTTCCCATTTCAGTCCCGTAGGAAAGCCTGCGCCGCCCATACCGCGCAACCCGCTATCTTTCAAGGTCTGAATGATGGAAGCGGCGTCTCGCTGCGTCAATAATTGACGCAGCGCCCCAAAGCGCTCGGACGCCTGAGGGTAGGGATCAATAGCAAACGTTGTTGAACCACGCTGCTGGAATGAATGGGCCGGAGTCTGCCCTTGTACGAACGCGGCGAGCAGGCGCTGCAGCTGCTGTGCATCAATGCCCGCGTAGATCATATCGTTGATCGCTACAGCAGGCGCTTGATCGCAGCGGCCAAGGCACGAGACCCCGCTCGCTTCACAGCTCGTGGTGTTGGCAGCGTGACGTTCGGCTGACTGGAGCACCTGTTGCGCCCCGGCGATGTGACACGACAGATCACGACAGACTTTGATATCGAGGCGCGGTTTCGGCTGTAACCGAAAGTGGGGATAAAAGCTTGCAACCGCCTGAATTTGATAGAGTGGAATCGTTGCCCGTTGCGAAAACGCCCGCAGTTCGGCTTCCGGTAGATATCCGCAACGCGCTTGGATCGCTTTCAGTTCACTAATCAGGTTCATGATCGCTGATGCTAACACTTGGCGGAGAACAGTCTAGAGACGGGCGGGACGGGAGGGGCGACGCCTTTGTGTTTTCACATCTACTACGTCTTCTCTTGCCGTTAGACAGAGGCTTTGCCCCTATTCCTGGCTGTAGGAGCGTTGCAGACCAAAGGGGATGACTGTCATGATAACGGCGAGGCCGATAAAGAAGACGCCCATTTCTGCTTGCAGGCGTAACGGGGAGAAGAGCCACACACTGGCGGCGGCGATGGCGATCAAGCTTGCGGCGGCGCACCCAGACAACGGCGTTCGCTCCTCTGCGCCGCGCGCGGACGCTAGAAAGATCGGCAGCAAGAGAGCGCCGGCGCTGACGACGATGACGGGAAGGGTATACATGTTGAAATCGACGCCGCCAAACCAGAGAATGCTCAGCAATATCGCTTGCGTAAGGAGGACAGCGGCAAGAGCGCTGAGAAGCGACCGCAGAGATTTTCCACTTACCAGGCCTCCAAGAGCCGTCAGGAGCAGGAGTACGCCAATCGTGCGCCAATACGCGCGTTCGACCGAAGCATGTACAGCCGCGAGAACGCCAAAGATGCCGCCGCCGATGCGGAACTCGACCGCGCCGTTTTGCTTCTGGGCGATAAACTCCCGTGCGCGAGTCAGCACGCGCTCCACGATTTTCGGTGAATAATCGCGGTAAAAGAGCGACACTGCCGTTGTGTGATAGTCCGTGGACAGAAAGCGCTCGACTTCGCTCGGTGTCGCAGCAGAGGAGATAATGCGAAAAATGACCTGGCCGGTCGAGTCGATATCATCAGGAATGATCTCCCATTTCGGCACGTCCTCATGAAACATGCGGGTGAGGGATTTCGCCAGACCGGTGATCGCCATCGACCCGCCAAACTGCGCGTCTGCCGCCATGTGATGTTGAAAGGCTTCCAGCGCTTCAAGGGCTTTGGGGTCGCGAAACGCCGCTTCACTCGGCGCCTGGGCAATGACGATGAATTGATTCATGCCAATAAATTTGTTGTTCACCAAAGAAAACGCTCGATTGAAGGGGTGGGAGGCGTAAAAAAGCGTCGTTCCCAGCATTTTCCGTCCGGCTTGGAGTTGCGTGGCGGCGAGTGCGCCACAAATGCCGCTAAGTGCGATTGCTCCGTACACAAGGGCCGAAGGGCGGAGGACCGCGCGGACGAAGGAAGCGACACGCTCGGTGAGCTGAGCGCCCCAGGCCGCGGCTGTCGCGGCCTGCAGACGGGGCGAAGCGAGGAGCGCAGCCCACAAAGGAAGCATAGTCCACAGGGACACCAGTAATCCCACACTCCACCCCATGCTGACGTAGCCGAGCGCCTGGAGGGCAGGGACATCCAGGCGCGTCAAGGCGAAGAACACGAGAGCGTCAACCACGAGTGCTACAGTAAAGGGACGTCCGAGGAGCGCAGCGGTGTGAGTCAGCGCCTGCTCACGATTGGCTTCTCCCGCAAAGGGAGAAGCCACGGCGGCGTAGGCGTCCACGAGCCGCGCATGCCAAAGCATCACCAGAGCGACTCCGCGGATACTGAGCGGAAAGAAGGCGATAATCGCCAGCGGTTGGAGCGCTAGTCCTTGCAGGCGTAAAAGACTAAATCCCCACAAGGCGCCGAATAGATTCACCAGCAGGACGAGTATGGCGCTGCTCAAAGCGCCGGAAAATAGACTTGTACTCAACACTGCAACGCCGGCGCTCACGATCATGAGGAAAAGAAAGCGCGGAGCCGTTTCGATCAGCCATGCCGCCAATACCAGATTGCCGGCGAAGGTAATGTCCGTATTGGCGTCGCGTTCTTGAGCCGCGAGGGTCTGCAGGCGAGCAAGCACAGCCCGCGGTTCAGCCATACCATCCCAAAAGCCGGCGCGAATGAGCGCGCTTTTCTCATCCGAAGAAACGTAGACGCCGCGGATGCCGAGATTGGTGTACACAGCTTTTTTGATATGAGCAAGCTCATCGGGTGAATGCGGCTGCTCCGGATGTTCGACGATAGGAAGAATATTGATCCCTTCGCTGCGGACATTAATGTTCTTTAAGCGAGGATGCGTCAACGACATCACTTCGAACGGATTGACGCCTCTCGTGTCGAGTAACCCGACAGTCAGGCGATGCACTTTGCCAAGGGTGTCCGACGTGAAAATGGTCCCGTCGCGAACTGTAACCGTGATGATCACGGTATTGGTCATTCTGAGCATCTCCGTGAATTCTTGATAGAGCTTTACGTGTGGATGCTGGAGGGGATAGTAGTCCGACAGCTTAGCGGAGAACGAGGTCTGTCCCGCCCAGAAAACGGCGGGAAGAGCCAGGAGTGTTATGAGCGCTACGGCGGACCAGCGACGATGCGCCAGGAATAGGCACCAGCGAACAAACATAGTCCCCTCCATCTGCAAAGGCGCGGCTACTATACCATTCTCCTGAAAAGGGAGCGAGGCGTTGTGGCGAGTGTCTATGCGCGGCAGGACCATTTCCCCCGCCTGAGAAAGATCCGTGCAGTGCTGCCGTTGACAAGTCTTTTCTCACTAGTCTAAGAGAGTGGGCACGTCTGCTTGCATCCGCCGAAGGAGGGAGTCCTGCCATGGACAGTAGAAAAGGCCAACCCTGGCAACTATGGGTAGGGGTTGCCGTGCTTGTATGTATGGTTATCGGACGGCCAAGAGAGGCCGCTGCGCAAGACGGTGTAGAGATCCGTGATCATCTCTATGCCGTGCATATGCTCACCGCGACTGAAGCCTGGGCTGTTGGCAGCTTTGGCGCCATCTTCCATACGAAAGATGGAGGAAAACGCTGGGAAAAGCAGGATAGCAGGGTCGTCGAACCACTGTATGGCGTACGGTTTATCAATGACAAGGAAGGCTGGGTGTCCGGAAAATCGGGCTTGATCTTGCATACGACCGACGGTGGCGCGAAGTGGGAAAGACAACCGAGCGGCTCAACGCACCATCTCTTCAATCTGACCTTTCTTGATAACCAACGCGGCGTAGCGGTGGGAGACTATGGCACGGTGCTGGTCACGGCTGATGGAGGAAAGTCCTGGCAAGACAAGTCTCCGGGCGAGGATGTGTTTCTTTACGCCGTGCAGATGAATAGTTCTGGCAAGTCATGGATCTCAGGCGAACGCGGCACTGTCCTTGTCAGTGACGACTATGGGCAAACCTGGCGTAAGCAGGACACTGGGACGGAAGCGACATTATTGGGCATCAGCTTTGCTGATGACGATTGGGGATGTGTGGTCGGCATGGATGGCACGATTCTGCAAAGTGCAGATAGCGGGAAATCGTGGAAGCCGTATGAGAGTCCGGTGCAGACCGCACTCTACAATGTCATCATCAATGGACAGAACGGATGGGCGGTAGGCGATGAAGGCGTCATCCTGCTCTCGACCGATGCAGGAAAGAACTGGAGTCTGGTGGACGCGCCGGAAGAGCTGTCGCTGTACTGGATGATGGGCGTGTCCACCGTGCAACAAGGCGCGCAGGGTCTCATCACGGGATCGAACGGCCTCGTCTTGCAGACTATTGGAAACACCGTCAATTTCGATTCGCGCTTCAAGAGGCGCTAAGGATTTTCGCCACCTGTTAAGGAGGGAGCCTCATCATGCTGCCGCGTAGTTGGATGGAAGCGTACATCAATTTCCTCCTCAGATTCCGCGTCATCGTTATTGCCATCGTGGCTATTGTCACGCTCTACCTTGGGTATTACGCCATGCAAATGCGGGTGTATACCAACTTTTTTGACCTCTATCCGCCCAATCACCCCTATATTCAACTCTACCAACAGTATCGCCGCATGTTCGGCACGGCGAACGTCCTGATGATGATGATCGAGTGCAAACAGGGTGACATCTTTAACGTCGATACGGTGAATAAGATTAACTTTGCAACCCTAAAAGTCGTTGAGACCCCGGGAGTCAACCCGTATCAGATCCGCTCCCTCACGCATCCAAAAGTAAAAAATATCAGGATCAGGGGAGCCATCATTACCGCGTACCCCATTATGTATCCCGGGCCGCCAAAGACGAAGGATGATATCGCCGCGATCAAGAAGGCGGTGTATACCAACGAGGGCGTACACGGGTTCTACGTCTCGCGAGACAATACCGCAGCGTTGATTACCGCGGGGTTTTGGGAGGAGGGCGTCGATTTCCACGGACTCTATGATCGTATGCAGGGCATCCGGCAAGAAGTCGAGAAGGATGGAAAGCATACAGTCTACATTAGTGGATTCCCCATGCTGTACTCCTGGGTGTTCAGCTATAAAAACTACATCCTGGCGGTCATCGGCATTACAAGCATTATCATCCTTGCCCTGCTGTGGTTTTACTTCCGCACCTCTACCGGCGTGTGGGTGCCGCTCTTCTCAGGCGGGCTCAGCTCGCTGCTGGCCTTAGGCGTAGCAGGCCGCTTTGGTTTCAATCTTGATCCTCTTGTATTGGTTGTGCTGGTGTTAATTACAGCGCGGGCGCTCTCCCATTCCGTGCAGTCGATGGAACGTTACCATGAAGAGTACCATCGCCTGCAGAATAAGCAGCAAGCGATCATGTCCTCGTATCTGGGATTATTTAGCCCCGCCATTGTCTCGATCGCTGCTGACGGCTTCGCCACCTTGACCTTAGCGCTAGCTCATATTCCGTTGATCCAAAAGCTGGCTTATGTGTCAAGTTTTTGGATTTTTACGATCTTCATTAGCGTCGTCACCCTACATCCGATTATTTTGTACTACATTCCGCCGCCGCCGCATGATCCCAAAGCCGGCGCCCGGTTTTCCGACAAGCTCTATACGACGATTAATCGTGCGATGGTGAAAATCAGCCAGGGGAACAACCGATACTTTGTCTTAGGTTCTTTTTCGGTCGCCCTGCTCATCGGTATGGTCTATTCGAGAGATCTCAAGATTGGCGATGTCTCGATCGGGAAAGCGCTCATGGCGCCGACCCACGATTACAATGTGTCGTACGATAAGATCAACGAGAAATTCGTGGGCGCCTCGCAATTAGTGATCTTAGCCGAAGGGCAAAAAGAAGGCGTCATCAAAGATCCCCAGGTGCTGCAAACCCTCGAGAAGTTCCAGCGCTTCATGGAGCAGCAAAAGCTGGTGGGCGGCTCGATCACCATCACCACCATGGCGCGCCGCCTCTACCAGATGTTCCAGGAGGGCATT
>DATLYA010000295.1:0-7777 GCA_035575235.1 Candidatus Methylomirabilota bacterium | reverse complement strand
ATGCCGTCGTTGGTGTACACGGCTTTCTTGATGCGCGTTGCTTCCTGAGGGGTTTTGGGCGGACCAGGGAAGAAGAGCGGCAGCACTTTGACGCCCGCCGTAGTGATCAAGATGTTCCGCACTTTCGGGTGCGAGATGGATAAAACTTGCCAGGGATTCACGCCCGGCGTTTCCATGAGCGCGACGGTGAGGCGGTCTATTTTGTTGAGCGTTTCAACGTTAAAAATATCGCCGTCTTTGACCTCGACGCCCACCACGAGCACGTTGGCGGAGCCAAACATGCGCGCATGTTTGCGAGCAAGCTGCGTATAAGGGTGCGTGGGAGGATAGAAATCCAGAAAGTTCATCTGGATTTTCGTGTTCGAGAGCTCATACCCCAGGAAGAGGGTGACAAGAAGGGAGAGCCCGATGACTGGCCAACGGTGACGAAGGAGGAAGCGTACGTACGCTTCCATCCATTTGCGCGGCAACATGAATGAAAGTCCTCCTCAACATGAGTCTGTTTCGCGTGATCGCAGCGACACAGCGAACCAGAGCGAGGGCAGGCTATGCTTGTCCTGTCAGGGTGTCAAGGGTTTTGCTGGGCAGTGCGGGAGCGCAGGAAGATCTTCTCTGCACCAGGAGAGGTCAGCTGATAGTGATACTGCTAACGAATGTTTTCACCTCAGCCGCCCTGCGTCAAAATCCCCCCGCGCGGCGTGCGGCCCCCTGTGCACAGGGGGCTTTGAGGTCCTCCCCTTTTGCAAAGGGGAGACAGAGAGGATTTCACCAGTAAGCTCTGATAGGGACAATCCTTGGTAAGGAAGAGTGTCTTCCCTACTTGACACTTCTTCTTACAGGAGAAAATGTGCTTTCTGCGATTTATGTCCCGCGGGTGCTGTTTCTGGACAAGGTGGGTGATCCTTACCGTTGTTCTACTGAACACCGGCGGCATCATTCCGCCGCTGAGCCCCCCATCCTCTCATCAAGCGCCGCGTGCCATTCCGGTTTTTCAAGAAGCAGGCGCTGGCGACAGTGAGCAGCTCTTTACCAAACCCACGTCTGCCACTCAAGAATTCTTCCTGCAAGGCGCGCGGCAAAATAAACAGCGCCTCCCTTTAATTCCCGCCTGTCGCCCCGCTGCGGACTGGAGTCAAAGAGTAAGTGGCGTCTGGCGTTTGTCAGATCAGGGTCTTTGGTCATTTCAGTTGTTTTTTCCTCGGAAAATCGCCCCATCATCTTCCTCAAACGATCCGTTCCTCAGTTAGCCTCTTCAGCAGCTTTTCCTGAACAGAAAGCGTCACGGCCCTTTAGTGCTGTGTGCATAAGCGTGAGGCAAAAACTTGGCTTTGCGGTATCTCTGCCGTGCGCTGTGCGCAGGGTCTGCATGCGTTTGACTCTGGAGGAAAATTTTATGGCGGAACGCGACAATCCGGCGGCGTCTGAAGCAAAGCCGCACGTAACGTCCGACTCTTTCTCCGGTTCGCAGAATCAGGAGACTGGTCGGTCTGCGACTTTTAAGGCTCTTTTTTGGTTCCTTATTGTTCCGATCGCTTTGCTGCTTCTCCTCAAGTGGTGGCTGCAAATATAGACGGTGAGCAGGTTTGCTTTCGGAAGCACAAAGGAGAGGGCGATAAAACTTCTTTTTTTAAGGAGGGGCCTATGGATCTCGATCCGGCTCTATGGGTCATCGTTATTCTGGTTATTACCGCTGCTGCTGGTGGACTGAGGTTGCGGAGTAGCACATCACGGAAGAGGGCGTAGCTAAAAAAGGAGAGTCTTGTATGGAAGGCAACATGCTGTGGATTGGAATTTTTACATTGGTGATGATTGCGCTAGGAGTCGTACAATTTGTGGCGAATCGCCGCAAACGGCGGAAGGGATAGCGGATGCAAGAGTTCAACAAAATCAATCAAAGCGATGTGAGCTTACTATGGCGGCGATGAAGATTGGCGCCGGCCTTCGTTATCAAAAAACCGGCAGCCCTTCGCAGAAAAAAGCCCGTAAGATTGAGGCAATTATGCGGCTGGTGATCAACGACGCCTTATCTGCTCCGAAACGAAAGAAGCGCAGGCAAGCTGCCACGAGCGGCGTTGCTCTTAACGGCGCATAGCTGCAAGACTTCCCGCCCCTTTACTCTTTTTCGAGAAGCGTCTATTTTCCCGGCGATGCGGTGGAGGGCGCAACCCCTTATGGATCCAGCCACGCTTGCCGAGGATAGATGGTCTGACATCGTAGAGGGAGGATAACGAGGCGATGGGTGTTATTGCATATCTTTCTCCTTATCTGGGATTTGTAGGGCTCGGGGTAGCGCTCCTGATCTACCTCGCCGTGCAAAATCGTCCCGCCGGCGACGAGAAAATGCGCGAAATTGCCGGGTACATTTACGAAGGGGCAATGGCGTTCTTACGGCGCGAGTACCGTATCCTTGCGGTTTTTATTGTGGTGGTGTTTCTCCTGCTCTCCTGGAAAGTTGCCTGGCAGACGGGCATTGCCTTTGTCAGCGGCGGACTGTGTTCGGTCCTGGCCGGGCTCTTCGGCATGCAGGCCGCCACCAAAGCGAATGTCCGCACTTCACAAGCGGCCAAAGACCAAGGTGAAGGCGAAGCGCTGCAAGTGGCTTTTGATGGCGGCGCCGTGATGGGATTGGCGGTGGCGAGCCTCGGCCTGATCGGCGTGGGCATCTTTTTAGGGCTCTATAATGATCCCGACACTTCGCCCTATATCAATGGATTTGCTATGGGGGCGAGCTCCATCGCGTTGTTTGCCCGCGTTGGCGGCGGCATTTATACCAAAGCGGCGGATGTTGGTAGCGACCTTGTCGGAAAGGTCGAAGCTGGTATCCCTGAGGATGACCCCCGTAACCCTGGTGTGATTGCTGATAACGTTGGCGATAATGTCGGCGACGTGGCCGGGATGGGCGCTGATCTATTCGAGTCGTACGTCGGCGCCATCATCGCGGCGATTGCTATCGGCGCCACCATTACTGGCGGCGCTTTCTCTGGTCTTGGGCAAAGCGGCGTGACGTCCTCTACGTATCTCCGCAACTCGCTGATGGCGCTGCCCCTCGATATTGCGGCGATTGGTCTGCTTTCCTCCCTGCTTGGCATCGGTTCCATGCGGATGCTCAAAAACATAGGGTCGCAGTTAGCGCTGCGTTATGCGACCTATATTGCTGCCGGCTCATTTTTGTTTCTGGCGTTGATTCTTGTGTGGGGGCTTGGTGTTGCGCACGCCGTGTTCTGGGCGATTGCTTCCGGTTGTATTGTCGGCATTGGTATTGGCCGCATCACGGAATATTACACTTCGGCTGAGCCGGTGAACCGTGTGGCGCGTGCAAGCCAGACTGGCGCCGCCACCAATATTATTCATGGGCTTGCCGTCGGACTGGAGAGCTGTGCGCTGCCGGTGTTGGCTATTTGCCTCGCTATTTTTATTGCGAATTACGCCGCCGGTCTGTATGGCATTGGCATTGCGGGCATCGGCATGTTGGCGACGGTAGGCATTACGATGACGGTAGATGCTTATGGGCCGATTGCTGACAACGCGGGCGGTATCTCTGAAATGGCCGGCCTGGGTCCAGAGGTGCGAAAAATCACCGATGGCTTAGACTCGCTCGGCAATACGACGGCCGCCATCGGAAAAGGGTTTGCCATTGGTTCAGCAGCGCTCACCGCATTGGCGCTATTCTCTGCGTTTACTCAAGCTGTTGATCAAGGGCGGCAGGCCGCCAGCCTTCCGCCCTTGCAAATTGTGGTGACGAATCCCTATGTCGTCATCGGGCTTTTCATCGGCGGCATTCTTCCGTTCTTCATCGCCGCACTGACGATGACCGCAGTCGGGCGCGCGGCTGGACGCATGGTGGATGAAATTCGTCGTCAGTTCCGTGAAATTCCCGGTCTTTTGGAAGGGCGCCCGGACGCGCGTCCAGACGCCGCGCGCTGCGTGGATATTTCTACAGCTGCGGCATTGAGAGAAATGATCGTGCCAGGCGTAACGGCAGTGCTTGCGCCGGTCGTAGTCGGCTGGATCTTTGGCCCTGAGGCGCTCGGCGGCATGCTGGCAGGCGCAACAGTGACCGGCGTGCTCTTAGCGTTAATGATGGCCAATGCCGGCGGCGCCTGGGATAACGCGAAGAAAGCGATTGAAAAAGGTGAAGTGCCAGGTGAGAAAAAAGGCACAGACGCACACAAGGCGGCAGTCGTTGGCGACACGGTTGGCGATCCCTTCAAGGACACCGCCGGTCCGTCCATGAACATTCTTATTAAGCTGATGTCAGTCGTAGCGTTGGTGATCGCGCCGTTGCTAGTTTAGCCGTAAGTGTTCTCCCTCCAGGCTGACCTCTCTCCTTAGGGAAGCGCCGGAGTCGGCATCGGCTGAGGGGCAGGGTTTTCACCTGCCCCTTATTTTTTCTTCCCGCCTTTCCCTCCAATGGCAGGGGTTGGTTTCAGTCTCGCGTAGCCACAATTTTTCGCGATCAGGTCCGCCACAACATGGAAGAGCCATCCCACAATAGGACCAAAGATGGCGGCCACCATGAGAGCGCCGATGATGTCTTGATACGTGTGCGGCGGGACGCCGAGATGGCGGAACGTGAGGACAAAGGTAAGAGCGGCGGCGGTCACGAGCACGAGCGGCGGCTCTACCGCTGCATACCATATCTCTCCAATATAGGCCCCGATCAACAACAGAGCGCTCAACACCCAGAAGGTCTTTTCCGGGTAGGTGTCGCGATACAAGGCAACTTGCAACATGGGCGAGAGTTGCGGATCAATCCGTGTCAGGGTGAGGTGATAGGCTCCTTCTCCTGGGCTGACGAGCGGATGGAGGACGTGATTATGCAACCGACGAGTCATGGTGCTGCCGCGTCGACCGAGACGCTGGCGCGCCATGGTCTCGGTGAAATTCCCTGTGAGTTCTTGGACCTTTTGTCCATCCTTGGTAAGGAGCAATGTATACCCTCCCGTGCGCCCTCCTTCTCCAGCAGCATTGGCGAAGTTCCCCTCAACGACCAAATCGTAGACTGTGCCTGGTGCGCCCAGCGTCAGGTCGACTCCACCACTTTCCGTCGAGATTCCGCCCTGAGCGACTTCTTCTCCAACAAAAATGGCAGAGTACAACTGAACGCCGGTGAGCACGAGCCACACTGCCGCGAATCCCCAGGTTATTCGTTTGAGTCGCGCTTCGACCGTTTCCGTAAGCAAGAGAGGCTTGAACAGCAGAAAGGCGACAAGCAGCAGCAGGAGGCACCCCAGCGCCAGAACTCCAGTGGTATGAGAAATTTGCTCGAAGGCTCCTAATAAAGAAACGCTAATGAGTGCTCCGACCAGAACGATGGGAATAACCCACTCGACCAAGGCGTCTTGCCAGAGAATCAAGCTGACCGGTCGTGCAGGACGAAGGTTTTTGCCGCGAGTTGATGCTGTTGCCATAGGTTATACGCTCTTACCATCCGGGTAGATAGCATTGGATGGAGCTCCTGCCAATAATGGCGGCAGCAGCTTATCGCTCCAAAAGCGTAGCCACGAGTAAGTACATCGTTGTCCCCATCAAATCATTGACGGCGGTGATCAACGGTCCTGAAGAGATGGCGGGGTCTTGCTTGAGTTTGTGAAGGATCAACGGTTCGATCGTGCCGATAGTTGCGGCGGCAGTCAGAGCTGACACCATACCCATGAAAACAGAAATGGTAAGATGCGTTGCTTCTGGGTTGCTCATGTTCATAAGAAACCCAAGCCCGCTCGCGAGTGAGCCACAGATGAGCCCGAGCGCAAAGCCGGTGTTCGCTTCGGACAGGATAATCCGCGCCGTTTTGGAAAATGACAGGGTGCCTAAGGCGATGGAGCGCACCACGAGGGTCGAGGACTGTAACCCTACGTTGCCGGCAATAGCAATAATAACGGGAATAAAAGCCGTAAGAATCGCCAGTTTCTCAACCGTTGTCACAAAGAGCTTGGAAATGATCAGCGCGACAAACAGCTCAAAGCAGAGGGTAATGAGAATCCAGGAGAAACGCAGGCGGACGCGTTTGAACACTGGATCATACATGAGGTTGATTTTTTCCACTCCATTTTGTTGTACGCCGGCAATGGTATAAATGTCTTCTGTCGCTTCCTGCTCGACCACGTCCATGACATCATCAATGGTGATGCGCCCGAGCAGCTCCCCACGCTGATCAACCACGGGGAGAGAGACGAGATCATAGCGGCGAAAGATCTGCGCCACTTGCTCTTGGTCGAGATCAACTGGAACAGAAATCACCTGCCGATCCATCAGGTTTTCTACCCGCTCTCCGGGACGGGCGAGAATTAACTTGCGGAGCGGTAAGACGCCGGCGAGCCGATGCTGTTGATCGACGACAAACACATTGTGAATGTCCGGCACTTCGTCAATGTGGCGGCGGACAATCTCAATAGCTTCCTCCACCCGCGTGCCCTCGGGCACTTGGATGTGTTCGGTCTGCATAATGCCGCCCGCCGTGTCGGGCGGATAGCGCAGCAACTGCTCCATCTCCGCCGAAAGCGTTTCCGGCACTTGATCAAGCACGGCGCGCGCCTGCTCTTCGGGCAGCGAAGCCAATAAGTCAGCCGCGTCATCTGAGTCCAGACGCTCAACCAGATCGCCCAGAACAGCATTGGAGAGGTCCTGAGTCAGCTCCTCACGCGTGAGAGGCGAGACCAGAGCGAGGACTTCGGAAGCCAGGTCGGGAGCGAGAAAGCTAAAGATCTTCTGCTTGACTTCAACTTCTTCGACGACATTCAAAAGCGCGGCCACGTCTGCCGGATGAAGACTGGTAAGCCCCGCGCGCACCTGCTCGTCCCGCCCTAACCCAGCAAGCATCACCAGGTTCTCGACCTGGATTTCACGATCAGGAGCATTGAGAGTAGAGGCTTCAGCACTCATAGACTATCATCCTCAGACGTCTCTTCCTCATCGGAATGGGCCGCTTCCATGGGAATCTGGGCGCCAGCCGCGGCTGCAACAAGGACGAGACGATGATTTCCCTTTGGTCCTGTGCCTTCACTCGTGTCAACGATCTGGACGCCGGCGACGCCTTGTGCGGCGATCTTTCGCCACTCATCTTCCCATGTCAAGAAGAAAAATGGTTGTCCGGGACGAATGAGCGCCGCATCGTAGAATGGAATGTGGCGCTCGGCATAATACAACGCGCCGTTGTCGAACGCTTTGTGAAAAAAGAGCGGCGCGCTGTTGACCTGTTGAGTGACGCGCTGCATAAAAGGCCGGAACGTGCGCGCCTCCGCCACGATTGGCTGAAACACATTGTTCACGAGGAGGAACGTGCTGAACGTGAAAGCGACGAGCGCCACGAACAGCTGTCCCCACCTCTGGCGGCGCGTGCTGTGTAAGACAAAGAGCGCCGCAGGACCAACCACGCTGAACCACAACAGGAACGCCGGCAAGCGTTGACTCACCACATTGGCGAAGAAGGGTAAGTTGTTTTGGTCTTTGGGATGAAGCATGGGCCTGATGAGCGCGAGCAGGTCAGAGTGAACCAGTTGGCCCAGCACGACCGCCATAGCTAACACGACCGTGAGAAAACAAACATATCCGCCGCCTTGGAGCAGCCAGGAGAGCGCGCCTGGCAGGCGCACGGCGCCGCGCCGCAGCTCTTGCCACCACACGCCCAGAAGCAGCGCCAGCGCTGGATACACCGGCAGAATGTAGACAGTCCGTTTGCCGCTGGCAGCAGAATAGAACAGGAAGACTGTTGCGGTCCAGACGATGGGATACAGGAGTTCTTGTTCGCGCCAGACATTACGGCGGCGATACAGGAAAA